>JBKPRX010000190.1:0-4104 GCA_046734795.1 Actinomycetota bacterium | reverse complement strand
GCTGCCATGCGCCGGTACAGGATCGTCCACGCGCTCGCGCAGCGGCTCTGGGTGATCCCGTCGCTCGGCGTCTTGACAGGGATCGTGCTTTCACTCGTGACTGTCGGGATCGACCGCCGCAACGAGAACGGGCTGCTGTCGCAGAGCGTCGTCGGCAATGGGGCGGACGCGCAGTCGATCCTGACCACGATCGCGACGGCAGTCGTGACGCTGACGTCGGTGGTGCTGACAGTGACGCTCGTCGCGGTGCAGCTGGCGATGGGGCAGTTCTCGCCGCGAATCGTGCGCGCCCTGCTCGACGACCGCGGCGACCAGTTGGCGATCGCCGTCTTCGGCGCGACGTTCACGTTCGCGGTCTTCTCGCTACGGGCGGTCGACACAGGGCCGGGAGGGAAGGCCGTGCCGGGCGTGACGGTGCTCACCGCGCTCGGGCTGGCGGCGGCGAGCGCGTTCGCGCTCTTCGTCTTCGTTCACCACGCGGGCCAGCAGCTGCGCGTCGGCGCGCTCATCGACCTGGTCGGCGACGAGCTGCGGGGCCAGCTCGACCGCCGTTTCCCGTGCGAGGGAGAGGTGCGCGAGGACGCGTCGGTGCTGGCGTCGCGCCGCGCGGGGAACGTCGTCCACTACGACCGCGAGGCGCTCGTCGCCGAGGCGCGCCGGGCCGGGTGCACGCTCGAGCTGGTGCCGATGATGGGTGACTTCGTGACGCACGGCGCGCCGCTCGTTCGCGTGCAGGGCGACGGCGCGCGGCTCGACCGCGAGTGCGTTCGGCGGCTGATCGTGCTCGACGACGAGCGCACGCACCGCGGCGATCCCGCGTACGGCTTCCGTAAGCTCGTCGACGTCGCCCAACGCGCCCTCGGAACGTCGTCGAACGACGCGACGACCGCCGTCCAGGTCGTCAACCGCCTCCACGACTGCCTGCGGCAGATCGCCGATCGCCCGATTCCGAACGGCCACGTGCGCGACGAGGACGACGAGCTGCGGCTGATCGAGCGGGTGCTCGACTGGGACGGCTACGTCCGCCTCGCGTTCGACGAGATCCGGCTCGCCGCGGGCGGCTACCCGCAGGTGACGCGGCGGCTCGAGGCGGCTCTCGACGACCTGAAGACGGTGGCGCCGGTCGAGCGGCAGGCCGCGCTCGACCGGCAGCTGCGCCTCCTCGAGCGCGGTGTCGAGCGCGGTCTCGACGAAGAGGACGACCGTCGCGCCGCGCTGGTCGCCGACCAGCAGGGCATCGGCTCGGGCGCCGACGTGGCGATTCGCTAGGGACGGGGTCGCGCTCACACGCGCGGAACCGCTGCAATCTGGCGGACTTCTTCGATCCGGTACGCAGTCGCCTCGAGCGGCCGGTCGCTTTTCAGTCTCTCTTCGTCGGTTAGGCGAACGGGAGCGACGTTGAGCTGTCGCTCATGGCAGGTACTCGTGTACGGACACGAGTTGTCGCCGCTGTTGGCGGCGTCGCTCTCCTAATCGAGTGGGTACTCGCGTTCGCCGATGCCGAGGGCGGAGCCGGCGATTACCGAGGCTTCACAGCTCTTGCAATCACCGGCTTGTTCGCCGTGGCCTTCTACGGAGGAATCCAATCAGCACGAATCATGCGACTCGCGGCAACCGCCCTTCTCGCCGTGGCGGTCGCCGGGCTCGTCGCCGTCGCGGCCGGCGGGCTCTCCGCGCCCGCCCGCGGGCAGTCCGCCGGCAACACGGCGATCGAGTGGAACGCGATCGGATCGACCGCAATCATGGCAGCGCCGCCACAGGGCGCCGGACAGCCGCCACACGCGGCAGTGCTCAGCCTCGCGATGGTGCAGGGCACCGTCTACGACGCGGTGAATGCGATTGACGGCGGCCACGAGCCCTACCTGCTGGCGTCGCCCGCGGACCCAGGGAATTCGCAGGACGCCGCCGCAGCGACCGCCGCCTTCCGCGTGCTCGTCGGCTTCCGGGATGACGAGCGCGATCCTGCGCTGCTCGGTCTAGTGCCGGCGCAGCGGCTGACCTTGCAGCCGCTCTACGGAGCGTCGCTCGCGACCGTGCCCGACGGCGCGGGGAAGACAGGCGGCATCGCCGCCGGAGAGGCGGCGGCGGCGGCGATGCTCACGGCGCGTGCGGGCGACGGCCGCGGCGGCAGCTTCAAGTTCAGGGAAGCCTTCGAGCCTGGACAGTGGCGTCTCGCGCCACCGCAGGGTCCAGCGAACCTCGTCGTCAAGGACCCGGCGCCCTGGGTCGGATTCGTGACGCCGTTCCTCGTGCCGAATGTCGAGATGCTGCGCAGCGACGGCCCGAACGCGCTTACCAGTGCCGGCTACACGGAGGACTTCAACGAGACCAAGGAGCTCGGCTCGCTCACGAGCACGAAACGAACGCCCGACCAGACGGCGGCGGCGATCTTCTGGCAGGACAGCGGCCCCGCGATCTGGAACCGCGTCTATCGCTCGCTGGCGACGACTCGCGAACTCGACATCGTCGACAGCGCACGCCTGTTCGCGATGACGAACCTGGCCGCCGCCGACGGCTCGATCGGCTGCTGGAACGACAAGGCCTACTGGAGCAACTGGCGGCCGATCACCGCGATCCGCGAGGCGGCAAGCGATGGCAACCCGGCCACCGAGGCCGACCCGAACTGGGTGCCGCTCTTCGACCCGACAGTTCAGGTCTCCGGGGCGCCGCTCGTCACGCCGGGCTTCCCGGACCACCCGGCCGGTCACACCTGTATCAGCGGGGCAACCGTGCACGCGCTCCGGGCGTTCTTCGGCACCGACAAAGTCGCCTTCTCGGCGGTCAGCAACAAATGCTCTCCTGCGCCTTGCCCGAGCAGGAGCTTCGACCGGTTCTCAGACGCGCTCAAGGAGATCATCGGCGCACGCGTCTGGGGCGGGATCCACTTCCGCACAGCGGACGTGCAGGGAGCTGTCCTCGGCAAGAAGGTAGGCCATTACATGGCGAAGCACTACTTCCAGCCGACCGGCTGACGTCAGCCATTCGCGGCGGTGGCGTTCGTCCCAGAGGCGAACCCCCGCCGCGGCGACTGCGCTTTTCCGTCATTCGGGAGCGAACCTGCGCGGCTTGTGGCGTACGCTCACGCAGAGTCTGGGTCGGTGGCAGGCGGCGGAAGTACTGCCGCGACTGCGTGCCGCCGACCGGTTAGGCCGCTAAAGCTTGATGTGAAATGCAGTTCGTCGCGCGACTCCTGCGCGCCCGCGCTCAGCTGCTAGAGACCAACGACCAGGGAAGAACACGCTGGACTGGGCCGGTGATGCGGAATGACGCCTGAACCTTCAGCCGGTACGGGCTACGTCAGTGGCAGTCGTCTCTCAGAGAGAGCGTTCATTCGCGCCCGCCGGCTAGTCAACGCCAACCTCGAGCACGACCTTGCCACGCTTCCCGCGGGCCGCGACTCGTTCGAACGCCGCCCCGGCCTCCGTGAGCGGAAAGACCGAGTCGACCTCCGCGCGAAGCTCGCCTGCGTCCACGAGCGCTGTCAACTCCGTCAGTTGCTCGTGGTCGGGTTCGACGATGAAGTAGATCGCGCCCGGTGTTTCCTCTGCGATCGTGACCACGCGCTCGCCAACGGGGACCTCGCCGCCACGAGTGTCGAAGACCAGATCGACGGGCCCGCTCTCCACGACCGTTGCGCCGGCGTGTCGCGCAAGCTGGACGGCGATGTGCCCGACCCCGCCCGAGGCGCCCGTGATCAGCACCCGCTCGCCTCGGGCGAGTCGCCCGTGCACAAACAATGCTTGCCAGGCGGTCAGGCCGCCCATCGGCAGAGCTGCCGCCTCGACGTGGCTCAGCCGCAACGGCTTCGGTGCAAGCACCTCCTCCGGGACGACGGCGTACTCGGCAGCCACGCCGTCGCGATCGAAAGGCGTGAGCGCATAGACCTCCTCACCGCTGTCGACGACAACGCCCGAAAGCTCGTAAGACAGAATCGCCGGCAGGCGATCGACCGGCCACTCCAGTTCGCCACGCGTAATCGCCGCCGCATGCACGCGCACCAGCACCTCGCCCGGATCCGGCGACGGCCTCTCGATCTCCTCAACGTTCAAGCCACCATCGCGCAGCCTTACCGCTAGCACACTGCTCCCCTGCTGCCGCTGCTGG
>JBKPRX010000189.1:0-14342 GCA_046734795.1 Actinomycetota bacterium | reverse complement strand
CCGGCGCGCTGCTTCGTCGTCAGCCCAAGGAAGATCGCGGCGAGACCGACGATCAAGTGCGGCGCCCAGACGTTCGCGGAGTCGTCCGCGAAGCCGAAGATCCACGGCGACGCAGCGAGCAACGCGCCCGCACCGATGTCGTAGAGGTTGTGCACGCTCATCGGGAAGACGCGCCAGACGCCGAGCTCGTAGTCGGTGAACAAGCTGTACGCGATCAGGCCGATGCCGAGCACGATCGGAATCACAGTCGCTGCGGTGTGCTCCGAGAACTGAAAGATCCACGGAGCCGCGATCAGCGCAGCGCCCACGATGTAGTCGAGCGGCGCGTGAACTGCAGTCGGAATGAAGCGCATCGAATGCTCCTCGTGTCGAAAGGTCGTCTCTGTCACAGCATTCGTCGCGCGTGCGCGCGCGGTTCGGCGTGGCAGAGTTACCGCGTGGCGACCATGGCCGACCTCGACCGGATCGCGCTCTCGCTTCCGCAGACGACGAAGGAGGTCTCCGGTGACGGCCGGCCGTCGTACCTCGCGCACGGGAAGCTCTTCTGCAGGCATCGGAGCGCGCGACCGGACGCGGTCGATCCGGAGACAGGCGAGCGGCTGGACGACGTGCTCATGTTCCGTGTCCCGGATCTCGGCGTGAAGGAGCTGATGCTCGCCGACGAACGGGGCGTCTTCTTCACCACGCCGCACTTCGACGGCTACCCCGCCGTCCTGATGCGCATTCCCGACCTCGCCCGCGTCGACCGCGAGGAGCTTCACGACCTCGTCGCCGAGGCGTGGCTGACGCGAGCGCAGAAGCGCGTCGCGAAAGCCTGGCTCGCCGAGCAGTAGGGGGTTGCCTTTTCGCGGCGATGACCTTCCATGAGAGATGGAACGAACGCCGCCATGGAGATCTACCGCTCGCCGACCTCCGGAACGCCTGCCGCAGCGACGACGCCCGCGCGGCTTGCGCGCGAGTTCGACCACGTGCTGTGGCGCGAGCTACCCGACAGCGGCATCGAAGTCGCGATCCGCCGCAAGGGCCACGTCGAGCACCTGCAGGTGCACGACGACGGCAGCACGAGCGACCTCGGCCGCGTCGAGATTCCGCCGCGCGGCTGGGCGGACGCGTTCACCGGTTGCGGGCTCGCGCTCATGTTCCTTTGCATTCCCCTCGCGATCGGGTTCGGCCCGTGGATGCTGACGCTCTGCGGGATCGGGATCGCGCTCTGCCTCGTCGCGTGGGTGCTATCGAAGCGTCGCAGCGATTGGCACACGCCGCTCGGGGAACGGAGCGACTGGCACCAGCCAACCGATCTCCACGAGTGGACGCCGCAAAGCGTGGCGCAGCTCGCGGCGGTCGAGCGCATCGCGGAGGAACACGACGGCTTGGCGCTCGTCCGCGATGTCGGCGCAGCGACGATCGACGTGCGTGCGCCGCGAAAGGGCGGCCTCGACGGCTACCTCGTCGGCGTCGACGGCGCGGTCGAGCGCATCGGCGCGGTGACGTCAGGCCTTGCGCGCGCGGGCAACCACCTCCTGCCGTTTCTCGGCTGCGCGCTCTTCCTCGGCCTGCCGGCCGCGGGTTCGCACTGGCACGGCCCGGGTGTGGCCGTCGGCCTTGTCGCCGGGATTGCGGCAGTGATCTGGCTCGCCCGCTGGCGGCCGGAGGAGCGACTCAAGCGCGGCACGGCAAGCGGCCGGTGGATCGAGATCCGGACACGCGTCGACGACTCGGACTGAGTCACTCTGGCGTCGACGTCGTTCCGTTGAATGGCGCGACGGAACGCTCGTGCGGCGCCGCTCGACGATCGAGCACGGGGGACGCTGCTGGCCGGCGGGCATCATCCGTCCTATGACCTCGCGCGCAGAGGGCTCCTATCGAATCGTGCCTCGCGAGCACCTCGCCAACTCGAACGTCGCGCGATGACGGAGGTCCAAGCCCCCGAGCTTCCGTTCACCGGCCGCACTGCATGGTCGCGCAACCTTGCGACGCCGCTTCGACGCTACCTCCGCACCGAGACGGGGAGCGCCGCGGTTCTCCTCGCGGCGACGATCGCCGCGCTCGTGTGGGCGAACGCCAACGCGTCGTCGTACGCATCCACGTGGGAGACCGACCTCACGATCCGGCTCGGCGACTCGTCGATCGCGCTCGATCTGCGCGGGTGGGTGAACGCAGGGCTGATGACGTTCTTCTTCCTCGTCGTCGGCCTCGAGGCGCGCCGCGAGTTCGACATGGGCGAGCTTCGCGACCGATCGCGGGTTGCGTTGCCGCTCCTCGCGGGAGTCGCAGGGATGGTCACGCCGATCGCGATCTATCTCGCGTTCAACGCGGGCGATCCGTCGGCGCACGGCTGGGGCGTCGCGATGTCGACCGACACCGCGTTCGCACTCGGCATGCTGGCGCTCGTCGGCCCGCGCTTTCCCGAGCGCCTGCGCTCGTTTCTGCTCACGGTCGTCGTTGCGGACGACGTCGTCGCGCTCGTGGTCATCGCGATCGTCTACAGCGACACGGTCAAGACGAGTGCGCTCCTCGCCGGGCTCGCCTTCTACGGCGTCGCATTGCTTCTACGAGTCGCCGGCATCCGGATCGGGATCCTCTACTTCGTGCTCGGCGTCGGCCTTTGGGTCTCGTTGTACAAAGCGGGCATCGAGCCCGTCGTCGCAGGACTGTTGATGGGACTCGCCGCGACCGCGTACACGCCGACGCGGCCGGACCTCGAACGCGCGAGCGATCTCTTTCGTCTCTTTCGCGAGCAACCGACGCCGGAGCTCGCGCGCTCCGCACGCGCGGGCGTCGAGCTCGCGCTGTCGCCGAACGAACGGCTTCAGCGGATCTTCCACGGTTGGACGAGCTACGCGATCGTGCCGCTCTTCGCGCTCGCGAACGCCGGCATCACGATCGAAGGCGACATGCTGCGGCGCGCGTTCACCTCGCCGATCACGCTCGGGATTCTCGTCGGCTACGTCGTGGGCAAGCCCGTCGGCGTCACGGCCGCGACAGCGCTCGCGACCCGCCTCAGCCGCGGGCGCGTCAAGCTGCCGGTCGGTTGGGCGGCAGTCGTCGGCGGCGGTGTCGTCGCAGGCATCGGCTTCACCGTCTCGCTGCTGATCGCGACGCTCGCGTTCACCGGCGACGAGCTCGACGAGGCCAAGGTCGGGATCCTCTCGGCCGCACTCGTGTCGTCGGTTCTCGCGTGGGCGATCTTCCGTGCGACCGACCTGCTGCCTCACCGGCTTCGTGCCCGCGCGCTCGTCGGCCGCGAGGAGACGATCGTCGACCTCGCGATTCCGGTCGATCCCGAACGCGACCACATCCGCGGACCGGAATCGGCTTCGGTGGCGCTCGTCGAGTACGGCGACTACGAATGCCCATACTGCGGTCAAGCGGAGGAGTCGATCCGCGAGCTCTTGTCGGACTTCGGCGATCTTCAGTACGTCTGGCGTCACCTACCGTTGAACGACGTGCACTCGCAGGCGCAGCGCGCCGCCGAAGGCGCCGAGGCCGCGCACGCGCAAGGTGCGTTCTGGGAGATGCACGACCTCCTGCTGACGCACCAAGGCGCGCTGCGTCTGCCGGATCTCGTCGGCTACGCAGAGCAGCTCGGCCTCGACCGCGAGCGGTTCATCGAGGACGTCGAGGAGCGCCGCTACGCGCCGCGGGTCGCCGAGGATGTCGACAGCGCGGACCTGAGCGGCGTCTCCGGCACGCCGACGTTCTTCATCAACGGCCGCCGCCACTACGGTGCGTACGACCTCGAGGCGCTGACGAACGCGGTGCGCCTCGCGCGCGCCCGCGTCGCCGTCCGCAGCTAGAGCCACGGTTACTCGGCGAACGGCGATGGGAGGAAACCGGGCTGCGCGAACGCGAGCGCGGCGAGCGCAAGGAGTGCGACGCCGATCCACGGTGTGATCGCGCGGCCGTAGCGACCCGTCTTCTCGTAGACCATCACGAGCGTCAGCGCGGCCATCCACCAGAGCACCGCGACACCGGCCGCGAACATCACGAGCATCAACGCCCAGCAGCAACCGAGACAAAAGATGCCGTGTCCGAAACCGAGCTTGAACGCGCCCGCTTCGCCGCGACGGTAGTGCGAGAGCAAGTACGGCGCGGGATGCCTGCATTTCGACAAGCACTGGTCCTTCAGCTCCGAGAACTGAAAGAGACCGGCGATCGTCAACACACCGCCGGCGATCAGCCAGGGGCGCTCGTGAAGCCACGGCACCGCGTCGACCGTGTGATGCACGGCTGCGTCGCCCATGAACGCGAGCGCGCCGAACACGGTCCAGATGACGACGTAGCCGCCGAGGAACGCCGCGCGCACACGCGACACGTGCTCTTGCTTCGCGCTTGCCGCATCGAAGAGCCGAATGAGCGGCAGCGTGGACGGCAGCATCATCGCCGCGATCATCGCCTGCCACGCAACGAGGAACAGCAGAAGGGCAGCCCACAACGGTGGGCCGCCCTCGATCAACGCGTCGTGGTGCAATGAACCGGCCGTCCCGGTCGCCTCCGCAACGACGGCGACGCCCCACGCGACGCCGATCGCGACGAAGACGGGCCGCGGAACCCGACCGCCCACACGCTGCGCTGAAGCTGCGATCGCGCTCATGCCGCGTGCTCGATCTTCCAGTCGGACTGAATCGCGTTCCGCCCCTCGTACTCCCACGTCATCCCGTACTGCGGCAGGTTCACGCGGTTGTACGTCGCCTTGGCGATCCACGCGGGCGAGCCCGGAACCGTCGAGAACACCGAGTTCTGCAGTGTCGTGATGCTGCCGTCGGGCCCGCGGTACGGAAGCATCTCCGTCTCGACGAGACCCGGCACGTGCAGCGTCCCGGTCCCGTCGACGACCTTGTGTTCGACGGGCACGAACTCGACGCCCTTCACCTCGCCGATCAGCGCTTCCCAGAGATCGCCGAGCGGCCCGCCGAGCTGGCCGGTGAACGCATCGAGCATCGCCTGGCGCTGCTCCTCGCTTCCGCGCTGGTCGACGAGCGCCACGATCTGCCAGTTGCCGGCGAGCACGTTGCCTGGGATGTGGCAGATCAGAACGAGGTTCAGGCCCGAGACGTCGAGGTCACGAACCTGGCCGCGCTCGATCCCGTACGCGACGATCGCGAAGCACTCCCCGAGATCGGGGTCCTCGCCGATCCAGCACGGGCAGTTGACGTTGCAGGAACAGGCCTCGATCAGCGTGCCCTCGAGGGAGTAAAGCGTCCCGGTTCCCGCACCGGCCTCCTGTACGGACGTCATACGGCTCCTTTCGTTGATGGCCCTCACCAACGAGGCGTGCATCCGCGCGGAACAATCGTTCCGTCGCGGCTCACGGTCAGAAAGCCCAGGCCGGCGGCCGCGCCCCCGGCGTGGCGTACGAGCAGAACCGGCCGGTCTGGATCGCGGCGTCGAGGTGCGCGGCGAGTGCCGGGCTCTGCTTGTCGATCAGCCGGATGGCGGTGCGAATCGCCTTCGTCACGCTGATCCGCGCGCGTTCGGCCGGCGAGGCGAATGTCCGGTCGCGGCCGGCGAGGCCGACCGCGCGGGCGAGCTCCTGGGTCAGCGCCTCCACTTCGTCGTCGAGACGCGCCGCGCGTTCGGTGTCGCCCCAGTCGCGTGCCTGCTCGAGCTCCTCCTCGAGCTCTGCGAGCCGCCGGGCGTACTCGCGCTTTGCGTGGTCGTCGAGGACCGGCGCGTCGTCAGCCGAGCGCACACCTTCCGCCGTCGCCCCGACGAGCTCGAGCACGTGCACCTCGCGGCCCGGGCGCGCAAGGAGCGCCGCGATGTAGCCGAGTCCTTTGACGTCACGGAGACGGAACGTCCGGCCTTCGAACGCAATCGTCCAGAAATCGCCTTCAAGCCTGAAGACGGCCTCGTGCGTCGGGGCTTCCGACGGCGCCTCGTCCCGCACGAGCGGAATGCGTTCGAGCAGCTTCGGGATGTCGAGCTCGTTGCAGAGCTCTGCCGCCTCAGCGTGCAGCGCTTCGGCTCGCGCGCGATCCGCAGGCTCGCCTCGCGTCGCGAGCGCGCGAGCGTGTTCGAGCAACACGCGCGCGCGGATCGCCGGCGCGCCGAGGAGCTCTGCACGCGCGAGCGCCGTGCCGAAGAAGCGGTCCGCGTCCTGCCAGCGGCTGAGGAACGCGGCGAGCTTCCCGAGCCAGAGCGCAACGGGCCCGAACGGCTGCTGCGTGTATGTGACGGCGTTGTCGTCCGCGTGCGGAAGCAGAAGCTCGTAGAGCTGCGCAGCCCGAAGCTCGTCGCCGAGGAAAACGGCGACCTCCGCAAGTGAACAGACGTGAAGAACCCACAAGCCGTCGCGCGACAAGTCGCGAAAGTCGTTGGCCGCGAACCGCTCGAGCTCGCGCCGTGCATTCGCTTCGTGCCGGAGCTCTGCAGCGGCGAGCGCGTCCCGCCAGCGCGGGATCCAGGGAAAGCGCTCCGCGTGGAATTGCTCCGCGTTTGCCTCGATTGCGGGCCACAGCTCGTCGAGACGGCCCTGCGCCCAGCGAATCACGAACATCTGCGCGTAGCGGTAGACGTAGGTCGCGTACTCGCTTCGGCGCACGCGGCCGAGCTCGAGCCCTTCCCGCGCGAGCCGTCCCGCTTCCGCGAACCGCCCATCGAGAAGCGCGCGCAGCGTCCGAAGCGAGACGGTGTGCCAGCGGTAGAACGGTTGCCGCAGCCGTTCGGCGAGCTCGATCATCGCGTGCGTCTCGGCCTCCATGCCACGCCGGTCGCAGAGCTCGAGGAAGCAATGGAAGCGCGCGTTGTGCGCGAGGAACTCGATCTCCGGATTGACGGTCTCCTTGGCGACCCGGAGCATCTCCTCGGTGTGCGCGAGTCGCTCGCGCGCCATGCCGGGTGTCGTGAGCGCCCAGTGCCGCGCGTGCAGCGCCGTCACGAGCGCTTCCGAGTCGCCGACGCGCCGCGCCATCGCGATCGCCTCGCCGCTGACCGCGAACCGCCGCTCGGCCGGCTCGTTCCCGGACCACATCTCGAGCGCGAGGTGTGCGAGCAGACGCGCGCGCAACGAGCTGTCGCCGGCCGGAAGGGCGGCCAGCGCCTCTTCGAGCAAGCCGACGCCGGTGCTTCCGACCTCGAAGCGCGCGTAGAGGAGGAATCCGCCGAGCGCCGTGACGTACCCGAGCGCCGCGTTGGCCAGAGCCTCGCCGTTGCCGAGACGCCTCGCGACGTCGATCGCTTCCTCGAAGGTCGCGCGCGCTTCGCTGCCGTCGCCGGCACGCCATTGCGCGTCGCCGAGACGCAGCAAGAGCTCGCTCCGTCGCTCGCCGGATCCGTCGGCGGCGAGCGCGAGCGTCTCGAGCGCATGGCGGTACTGAACGGCTGCGTCCTCGTAGGCGAAGAGCGCCGACGCACGGTCACCTGCACGAACGAGGAACTCGAGCGCGCGGTCCGCGTCGCCGAGCGGCGCGGCGAGATAGAGATGCCGCGCGATCTCGGAGAGGTGCGGATCGAGATCGTCCGCGTAGACGCTCTCGAGCAACCGCCCGACCTCTTGATGGAGCTCGAGCCGGCGCGCCGAAGGAAGATCGTCGTAGAGCGTCTCGCGAACGAGCTCGTGCGCGAATCCATAGCGGCGGGTTGCCCGCGAGAGCTCCGCGATCACGCCGACGGCCGCTGCGCTTTCGAGGACGTCGAGAAGACCCGCCGGCGTGAGCCGGCTCATTCGCTGGAGCACGTGCAAGTCGAACTCTCGGCCGATCACAGCAGCAACCCGAAGCGCGCCGATCGCCTCGGTCGCGAGCGTCGCGACACGCCGGCGGATGAGCGCGCGGACTTCTTCCGGAATCCGAACGAACGGGTCGCTGCCGGTCTCGTCGAGTGCAGCGAACGTGTCCTCCGCCGCGACGAGCCGCACGACCTCGCCGATGAAGAACGGATTGCCTCCGGTGATCTCGTGCAGCCGGGCGACGACCTGTTGCGTGGGAGGCGAGCCGGTGACCGAGGCGACGTACGCCTCGACGTCGGCGGACGACAGACCGCGCAGCGGGATCCTGCGCCCGACGCGCGCGAGCTCTGCGAACGCGTCCGCGAGATCGCGCACGCGCTGCTCCGCTTCGCGATACGACGCGACGAGGAGGACGCTCGACTCCGCGAGCGCATCGCCCAAGAACCGCAGCAACAGAAGCGACGGCTCGTCCGCCGCATGCACGTCGTCGAGCGTCACGACGAGCGGCGACTCGACTGCCGCCTCCGCAAGGAATCGGCGCACCTCGTCGAAGAGACGCAGCCGCTCGCCTTCCGGAACGACGCCGCCCGCTCCGCGTCGCCCTGTCTGTCGCTCGGCCGACGACGCGAGCTGCTCGAAGTCCCCTTCGAGCGAGCGAACGACCTGCATCCACGGCCAGAACGGTGGCGCCCCGCCCTCCTCCCAGCAGCGGCCCGTGACGACGCGCGCGTTGCGACCGGCGGCGAGCGCCGCGAGCTCGCTCATGAGCCGCGTCTTGCCGATCCCCGGCTCACCGCTCAGCAGAACCAGCGAGCCTCGGCCCGCGCCTGCCTCGTCGAGGGCAGCCGCCAGCTCCGAGAGCTCTTTGCTGCGCCCCACGAACGGCCGCGACGATCCTCGCGGGTCGAGCACGAGCGGCACAGCCTGGTCCAGAGCCCCGTCGCCCATCGGTGCAAGTCTTCACCGGCCGTGAGGCCGTGTCTAGCGCTCGGCGGGAAGCGGCCGAAGGCCGCGCCCCGCCAAGGCTGGACTCACGGAATGCAGCAGTGCACGACCAGAGTCGCCCCGACCGTGCGCGTCAACCCGCCGCCGGTTCCGGTGACGGTAAAGGGGTACTGCATCGCGCCGACGATGCTGACCACGGTCGACACCGTGAGCGTCGAGGTGGACGTCGTCGAGGTTGGCGAGAACGTGCCGGTCGCACCGACGGGCAGCCCCGAGACCGACAGCGCAACGGGCCCGGTGAATCCCCCGGACGGATTCACGGTCACGGCGTAGCTCACGGACTGGCCGCGAATCACGCCGACGATGCCCGGGTTGATCGAGAGGCTGAAGTCGGGTGTCGGCGATGCGTTGACGCCGAGCGCGACTTGCGTCGAGCGCGACAGGTTGCCGTCGGTTCCGGTGACGGTGACCGTGTAGTTCCCTGCCGGTGTCGATGCGCTCGTCTGCACGGTCATCGTCGACGAGGTTGCGCTCGCCTGGGGGTTGAAGGACGCCGTCGCGCCCGGAGGCAGGCCGCTTGCCGAGAAGGACAGGGCGGAGTTGAAGCCGTTGGTCGGCGCGACGGAGACCGAGTACGTCGTCGAGTTGCCGGCGGTGACGCTTTGAGTCGTGGGACTCGCGGCGAGCGAGAAGTCCGGCGAAGGCGGCGGGGGCGCCGGCGCGGCGCCGAGCGCAGCGGCGGCATCGATCCGGCCGTAGCCGAAGCTCGAGCTCCACGTGCAGCCGCCGCAGGTGCCGTACGGGTCGGCGCCGTACGAGATGCCGCCGACCTTCTGCGCGGTCGACGCAAGGATCGACTTGATCGTCGCGGGCGTCCGCGACGGCAGCTGGCCGAAGAGCAGCGCGGCGAGGCCTGTGACCATCGGCGAGGCCATCGACGTGCCGGACAACGTCGCGTACGAGCTACCGAAGTACGTGGAGAAGATCGAAACTCCCGGCGCCGCGATGAAGACGTCGGGCGCGCCGAAGTTCGAGAACGACGCGCGGGCATCGTTCGGGTCGGTTGCAGCAACGCCGACCGCGCCGGGGCAGGCGGCCGGGTACGCCGCCGCCGACGTGTTTCCGTTTCCGGCTGCTGCGACGACGAGCGCGCCGTTTGCGGTCACCTGCGCAACTGCGTCGCAGAGCGTCTGCGAGAACGCCGACCCGCTCAGGCTCAAGTTCATCACGCGCACGCCGTGCCCGGCAGCCCAGATGATCCCGTTGGTGATCGCCGCATACGTGCCTGAGCCCTGTGCGTCCAGCACCTTGACCGCGACGATCGGCGACGAGAACGCGACGCCGGCAACTCCGAGTGCGTTGTTCGTCGTGGCCGCAGCGATGCCGGCCACGTGCGTGCCGTGACCGTTGTCGTCCTCGGCTGCGCCCGAGGCGCACGAGCTGAAGGCGTTCACGCAGTTGATCCCGAGCACGACGCGGCCGGTCAGATCCGGATGGTTCGACTGCACTCCGGTGTCGACGATCGCGAGCTTCGCTCCGCCTGACGAGACGTACGACCCCGGGTACGCGCTCCAGGCGCCGGTCGCGCCGATCTTCGAGAGCGCCCACTGCGAACCGAAGGACGGATCGTTCGGGACCGCGAGCGTCGCGTGCGCGATGTAGTTCGGCTCGGCATAGACCACTCCGGGTGCACGCGAATACGCGGCGACGCTCTCGTCGACCGAGCCGCCGGCCACGTGGACGACGTGCACCCCGTTTGCGGTCGTCGACACGTCACGGTCGCCGTGGGCGGCGACGACGGCTCGCGCGGAGGCTTCGTCGACGAACTTGACGAGGATGGTCCCCGGTTCGTGGGTCGGGGCGGGCGCGGCTGCGCCGGCGCCGGTCGCGGCCGTTGCGACGGCCAGAAGCGCGAGGAGAAGGAGGAGCGGCAGGCTCCTGCGGAGCGCGGGAAGAGAAAGCACGGCGGCGGCCCTTTCATCGGCGCGAAGAAGCGATCAAGAACGTGTCTAACAGCCTGATGGTTTCTGTCAAGCAAGACGGACCCGGGCGGGCCCGGTTTGAGAGCGCCGTATCCCGACGGGAACTACTGCGAGTCGTGGCCCCAGGTCTCGACCCTGCTGCGCCGCCTGTCGAGCGTGCGGATGCCCGTTCGGGCCTGGACTGAAGGGGAGTATCCCGACGGCCTTTTACGGCGTTTGAAGCGTATCTATCGGGCTTGTAAGCGGAGGTCGAATCAATGCGGAAATTCATGTTCTTGATCGCGGCGTTGGTGCTCGCGGTCGGTGGGTTCACAGCTGCGGTCGCGATCGCAGGCGACGGCCCGCCCGGCGTGGTGCCCGGGTCGCCCGGCGACGACTGCTCGCACGGCGCGAGCAACATGCCGTGTCGTCCCGACCCGTCCACGAACGGCAAGGACTGCGAGGACCACGGTGCCGCGCGCGGCAACGAAGACCACTGCGGTCCCGGCACGACCGTGACGCACACGACGACGACGACCACCACGACCACCACCACGGCCGGGCATCACGACGGCGTCGACACGACCTGCACGACCGGCTGCCACCCGTCACACACTCAGACGACGACCCCGGCGCAGACCTGCGCGACCGGCTGTCATCCGTCGCACGATCAGACCACGACGACGTGCACGACTGGCTGCCACCCGACGCACGAGGTGACGCCGACCCAGACGTGCACGACCGGCTGCCATCCGACGCACGAGGTGACGCCGACCCAGACGTGCACGACCGACTGCCATCCGACGCACGAGACGCCTGCTCCGACGGCGGCGCACGAGCAGCAGCCGACGACGGTGGCGGTGACCCCGGTCACGGCGACTGAGACACCAACCGTTCAGAGCGCATCGACGCCGGCGGCGAACACGCCCGCCGCAAGCACGCCGGCGGCAAGCACGCCGACGAGCGGTGTCGCAGCCGTTCAGGCGACCGCGAAGACCGCAAAGGCCGCGCCTGCCGGCAACGTCGCCGGAGTCGCGGCAACCGGCTCGACGAGCCAGCTGCCGTTCACAGGCCTCTCGCTGACGTGGCTCGCCCTCGCGGGTGCAGTCGCCCTCGGCCTCGGCTTCGGCCTGTGGCGATTCGCCTCGGATCGCTAAGCAAAAAGAAGGTCCGCTCGCACGCGTGGTGAAGGCCCCTGATCGGGGCCTTCACCACGCAGTTCGGTCTTGACGACCAGTCGGAACGCCTCTAGAACGAGTGAGCTGCGGCGGCCCGCGTCATCCGGAAACGGAGGAAACGATGAGCGACCGCCAGACAACGTTCGGCCCCACGAGCCCGCAGGCGACGAGCCGACCCGTGCCAGACGACTACGTCGAGTTCGTTCGCGCCGGCACGCGCGCGAAGGGCCAGTTCGAATGCACCGCCTGCGGGCATCAGATCGTCACACACAGTGCACTCCCGCATTGCTCTGGTTGCGGCGAAGGCCTGTGGGAGCGGAGCGCGTGGCGACCCTTCGCGGCGCGTCGCCCTTCCGACACCGAGTGACACAGTGTCACCGCGCACGCGCGGCTCGAGAATCGGAACCGGTGTCCGCGAGTGACACTGCGTCACGAGGGTGGCTTCGCGCCGGCCGGCGCGGCGGCGGGGTCTAGGCCGCGATCGCTTCGGCCGCCGAGAGGTCGCCGACGAAGCCCGCGACCTGCTCGAGCTTGCCGTCGGCGTCGAGAACGCAGACGTCGATGCCGTCCGCGACGACTTTGCCGTCGGGGCCGACGAGCTCCCACTTGAAACGCGCCTGGTCGTGATGGACGTCGATGGCGCTCGCGCGGCGCACGGTATGGCCCGGGTACCGCTCGTGAGCCATGCCGACGAACTCGGCGAAGGCGCGGCTTCCGCTCGTATCGGCGAACGGATCGACGTAGCGACCCGCGCGCGCCCAGACCTGTTGCCCGAGCTCGTCGCGGCGATTCTCTTCCGGCTCGTTCCAGATCTCGAAGTACGTGTCGATCTTTGTCGTGAGGTCGTCCATCTCGGCTCCCTTCGTCGGTGGTCGCGAAGGAGCGTGGCCGAGCGTCTGTTGCGAAGCAATTACCCGTGAGGTAATCGCGGCCAGCGCGGAGGGCGACTACATTCGGCTCGTGGCAATCGCAGCACCGAGTCCCGTCGGCCATCTGTTGCGTGAGTGGCGGCAGCGCCGCAGCCTGAGCCAGCTCGAGCTGGCGAACGGCTCGGCGATCTCGGCGCGGCACCTGAGCTTCGTCGAGACGGGACGCGCCAAGCCGAGCCGCGAGATGGTGCTGCATCTCGCAGACCGGCTGGACGTACCGCTCCGCGACCGAAACCGCCTCCTGCATGCGGCCGGCTACGCGCCCGTCTTCGGGGAGCGGCCGTTCGATGCCGAGGAGTTCGCACCGGTCCGCGACGCGCTCACCCGCTTTCTCGATGCGCACGAGCCGTACCCGGCGATCGTCGTCGATCGCCACTGGAACCTGATGCTCGGAAACCGCGCCTCGACGCTCTTGTCCGACGGCGTCGCACCGGAGCTGCTCGAGCCGCCCGCCAACGTCCATCGCATCGCACTGCATCCAGACGGCATGGCTCCGCGCATCGCGAACTTCGAGGAATGGAGCGGTCATCTCCTGCACCGGCTCCGGCGCGAAGTCGAGCTGAGCGGTGACGATGGGCTCGCGCGTCTCTACAACGAGCTCGCCGAGTACCCGGGCGTGTCGCTCGAAGAGCCGGTGCCGAACGTGCTGACCGACATCGTGCTTCCGCTCGAGCTCGTGCACGGCGAAACGACGCTCTCGTTCTTCAGCACGGTGACGGTGTTCGGGACCGCGCTCGACGTGACGCTCGCAGAGCTCGCGGTCGAGGCGTTTTATCCCGCAGATCCCGAAACAGCCGCGAAGCTCGCCCGCAGCGCAGCGACCTAGCTTCTTTCGAGTTCGCGAAGTGAGGCGTCGCTCTCGTCTCAGCCTCAAGCAGCTTCACGATGAAATCTGTGTCGACACGGATTAGGCTGAGCCGTGTGACGCGAGCCGGCGGGAGCCTTCGGGCTGCGACGATCACCGGCAGCCTCGGCGCCGGCGGGCCGGCCGCGTCATGAGTTCGCTGCGCGAGAAGTGGGCCGCAGGCGAGGCGACGCTCGGTCTCTGGTCGTCGATACCGTCGCCATTCACGGTCGAGCTGCTCGCGCGAAGCGGCGCGGAGTACGTCTGCGTCGACTTGCAGCACGGCCTCGCCG
The DNA here is from genome assembly GCA_046734795.1 of Actinomycetota bacterium. Lineage (GTDB taxonomy): Bacteria > Actinomycetota > Thermoleophilia > Gaiellales > Gaiellaceae > JBKPRX01. The sequence goes on along the minus strand of JBKPRX010000189.1, from coordinate 523 downwards.
ACTTCACGGATCTCGCGTCGCTCCTCCAGGCGATCACGGCCGGCGGCGCGACGCCGATCGTCCGCGTCGCGGCGAACGAGCCGTGGCAGATCGGGAAAGCGCTCGACCAAGGCGCGCTCGGCGTCATCGTTCCGCTCGTCGAGAGCGCGGACGAAGCTGCACGCGTCGTCGCTGCGTGTCGCTACCCGCCGAACGGCTTTCGCTCGTACGGGCCCTCGCGTGCCGCGAGCGTGATCGGATCGCTCGAGCCGGCGACGCTCGGCGGCGCGGTCGTCTGCTTCGTCATGGTCGAGACGCGCCGCGGCCTCGAGAAGGTAAAGGCGATCGCGCAAGTTCCGGGACTCGACGGGATCTACGTCGGCCCGTCGGATCTCGCCGTTTCGCTCGGCCTCGACCCGCGAGAGCGCGAACGGGCGCCGGAACACCGCGCGGCAGTCGAGACGATCCGCGAGGCGTGCGCGGCTAACGGAATCGTCGCGGGCATCCATTGCGCAGCCGCCGAGACAGCCTCCAACTACGTCGC
>JBKPRX010000188.1:0-33960 GCA_046734795.1 Actinomycetota bacterium | reverse complement strand
GATCGCGTGCTCGCCCTGCGCGAGGCGCTGCGGGTGCTACGGCCCGGCGGGGTCGTGCTCGCTGCTGCGATCTCGCGCTTTGCGTCGCTCCTCGACGGACTCTCACGACGCATGCTCGAGGACACGGCGTTTCGTGCGATCGTCGAAGCCGACCTACGCGACGGCCAGCATCGCAACCCCGACAACCATCCCGGCTGGTTCACCACCGCGTACTTCCACCTCCCTGCGGACCTTGTACGCGAGGTCACGGACGGAGGCTTCGAGCGCGTACGCGCGTTCGGGATCGAAGGGCCGGGCTGGCTCTATCCGGACCGGTGGAGTGACCTCTCGGAGCGCGAGACGATCGTTGTGGCAGCGCGCCTCGCCGAAGACGTGCCGACGCTGAGCTCGCACGTGCTTGCCGTCGGCTATCGGCCGACGGCGTAACCCTGCATGCCGCGCGGATTTGCGGCGGCCTTCACGGTTCCGTCCGACTCGTAGCCGGCAGCGCTGACGCGTCCGAGCGACCAGCCATCGACGACCTCGACGTCGTGGCCCCGCTCCTCCAGCTCGCCGACGACCTCGCGGCCGAACCGTTCCTCGACGGCGACGTGCCTCGGCCGCATGCCGCGCGGATAGAACGACGCCGGGAATGCTTCCGTGTGAAAGCTCGGCGCGTCGATCGCCGCTTGCAGGTCGAGCCCGAACTCGGCATGCGCAAGAAACGCGGCAAGCGTCCACTGGTCTTGCTGGTCGCCGCCGGGTGTGCCGAACGCGAGATACGGGTCGCCGCCTCTGAGCGCGAGCGACGGTGAGAGCGTCGTCCGCGGACGCTTCCGCGGTGCGAGCGACGAAGCCAGTCCGGGCTCGAGCCAGAACATCTGCGCGCGCGTCGGCAGCGAGAAGCCGAGCTCCGGAATCACCGGCGATCCGTGCAGCCAACCGCCGCTCGGCGTCGCCGAGACGAGGTTCCCGTGCCGATCGACGACGTCGACGTGACACGTGTCGCCTCTCGTCGGGTCGCCGAGACCCACTGCGCTCGCGACCGGCCGGGCCTCGCCGCGGGCAAGTCGCGGCTCGCGTCCGTCCGGAAAGCCCGGACGCAGCTCTGCAGACGCGCGTTCCTCGACGAGCGTGCGACGTTCGTCGGCGTACTCGCGCGACAGGAGCGTCGCCAGCGGAACGTCCACGAGCTGCGGATCGCCGTACCACGCCTCGCGATCTGCGAACGCGAGCTTGGCGCACTCGACGATCGTGTGAACGTACGCCGCGCTGTTGTGGCCGAGGGCTTGGAGGTCGAAGCCTTCAAGCAGGCGGAGCTGTTGGAGAAAGACCGGCGCCTGACTCCACGGCCCCGGCTTCAGCACGGTGTAGTCGCGGAAGTCGACGGAGACGGGCTCCTCCCAGGTTGCTTGCCAGTCGCGGAGGTCTTCCTCCGCCAGCAAACCGCCGTGCCGGCGGCCCGAGCTGTCGCGCCACTCGGTCTCGGCGCAAAACCGGACGATCGCCTCGGCGACGAAGCCGCGGTAGACGATGTCGCGGGCCGCGTCGATCTCGCCTTCGCGTGTATCTGCACGCGCTTCGGCGCCTTCGAGCAGCTGCCAGTACGTCTGCGCGAGCTGGACGTTGCGGAAGAGCGAGCGCGGCTTCGGCACCGGCAAGTACAGCTCGGCCGACGTCGTCCAGTCGTCGCGGAAGAGCGATTCGACGCTCGCAATCGTGCGGCAGATCTGCGGCACGAGCGGGTAGCCGTTTTCCGCATAGCCGATCGCGAAGCGCAAGACATCGCGGAGCGACAGCGTCCCGAAGTCGCGGAGCATGAGCAGCCAGCCGTCGAGCGCGCCGGGGACGACGGCCGCGAGCAACCCCGTGCCCGGGACGAGGTCGAGGCCGAGTTCGTCGCGGTAACGCTCGATCGTCGCGGCCACGGGCGACGGGCCCTGCGCACACAAGACGAGCGGCTCGTTCCGCTCGACCGACCAGACGATTGCGGGCAGGTCGCCGCCTGGTCCGTTCAGGTGCGGTTCGACGACCTGAAGCGTGAAGCCGGCAGCGACCGCCGCGTCGAACGCGTTCCCGCCTTGCTCGAGCACCGCCATCCCTGCCGCGGACGCAAGCCAATGTGTCGAGGCGACCATGCCGAACGTGCCGCGCAACTCGGGTCGCGTCGTGAACATCTACAAGCGCCCCCACGGAAGCTCGACCCAGTACGGCGGACGCGCGGGCTGCGCCAGCGGAACTCCGGCGTATGCCTCCTCGGCCGAGTCCGTCGGCGTCTCGACTCCCGCGCCGTAACGGAGCGCAAGCTCGGAGCGCGGATAGTGAAGCGTCGCGCCCGGCTCGCGATTACCCACCATCAAGATCACACAGGGCGAATCGCCGGCCCCGACGAAGATGTGGTTCGTTCCCGGCGGGCAGTGCACGAAGTCCCACGCCTTCAGCCGGCGCTCCTCCTCCTCGACGAGGAGCACGCATTCGCCGGCGAGCACGAGGAAATCCTCTTGGATGGACTCGGAGTGGTAGCGGCCGTTCGGCTTGCCGGGCACGAGGACCCGCACATTGATGCCGAGCTGCTCGAACTCCGCCTCTCGGTTCTCGAAGAAGCACGCAGAGTTTCCGCTCGGTGCGGTAACCCAGGCCGCATCCGAGACGTTGACGACAAACCAACCATCCGTGGTCGGAGCGACGCCCGACTCGGTCGACTCGAGCTGCGCCTCTTGAGTCACTTCGCCCACGGCAGCTGCGACCAGTACTTCGGCCGTTCCCAGCGAAAGTCGTCGTAGCCGGCATACGCCTCGCGCGGGTGGTCCGTCGCGGTCGAGACGCTCGCGCCGTGCCGAGCGGCGAGTTCCGAAACCGGATAGTGGATCGTGTGCTCGACGCGCGGGCTCGTCATGAAGATCACGCACGGCTCGTCGCCAGCGCCGACGAAGATGTGATTCGTTCCCGGCGGGCAGTGCACGAAGTCCCACGCGTTCAGCCGGCGCTCCTGCTCTTCGATCACCAGCACGCACTCGCCGCTCAAGACGAGGAAGTCCTCTTGCATCGACTCGTGGTGGTACATGCCGTTCGGCTGGCCGGGCAGCAAGACCTGGATGTGGTAGCCGACACCGGTGAAGCGTCGATCCGGATGCTCGGCCCCCGTGCCGGAGCCGAACGTCTCGCTGTCGTCCCAGGCCGCGTCGGCGACGTTGAGCACGAACCAGCCGTCCTCGGCGGGAACAAGGCCGGATTCGTGTTGTTCTAGCCGCGCTTCCTGCACACGCGAAACTCTATGTGGACTCGGGTACGAGCCAGACCGCGCCGAGCGGCGGCAGCGTCACCTCGGCGGAGAACGGCTGGTCGTGCCACGGAACCGCCTCGGCTTCGACCGCGCCGAGGTTGCCGACACCCGAGCCGCCGTAGAAGGACGCGTCCGTGTTCAAGACCTCGCGCCAGGTGCAGCAGCGTGGCATGCCGACGCGGTAGCCGTACCGCGGCGTCGGAGAAAGGTTCAGGACGCACACGAGCTGCCGTTCGCCGTCTGCCGCGATGCGCGCAAACGCGACGACGTTTCCGGCTGCGTCGTTCGGCTCGAGCCAACGGAACCCGCTCGGCTCGAAGTCGACCTCGTACAGCGCGGGCTCCGAGCGATAGAGACGATTCAAGTCGCGCACGAGCGCCTGCACGCCGTGATGCTCCGAGTACTCGAGCAAGTTCCAATGCAACGACCCCTCCGCGTTCCACTCCTCCCACTCGGCGAGCTCGCCGCCCATGAAGAGCAGCTTCTTCCCAGGGTGCGCCCACATGTACGCGTAGAGCGAGCGCAGGTTCGCGAACTTCTGCCAGCGGTCGCCCGGCATCTTGTCGAGGAGCGAGCGCTTGCCGTGCACGACCTCGTCGTGCGAGAGCGGCAGGATGAAGTTCTCGCTGAACGCGTACATGAGCGAGAACGTGAGCGTGTGATGGTGGTACTGGCGATAGACGGGGTCGCGCTGGAAGTAGTCGAGTGTGTCGTGCATCCAGCCCATGTTCCACTTGAATCCGAAGCCGAGCCCGCCGAGATAGGTCGGTCGTGACACACCCGGCCATGCGGTCGACTCTTCCGCCGCAGTGAGGATCCCGGACACGCGACCGTACGCAATGGTGTTCATCTCCTTCAGGAAATCGACCGCGTCGAGATCCTCGCGGCCGCCGAACTGGTTCGGCACCCACTCGCCTTCCTTGCGCGAGTAGTCGAGATAGAGCATCGACGCGACTGCATCGACGCGGACGCCGTCGGCGTGATGCTCGCGCAACCAGTAGAGCGCATTCGAGAGCAGGAAGTTCCGCACCTCGTTTCGCCCGAAGTTGAAGACGAGCGTGCCCCAGTCCGGATGCGCGCCGCGACGCGGATCGTCGTGCTCGTAGAGCGGCGTGCCATCGAACCGCGCGAGCGCCCAGTCATCGCGCGGAAAGTGGGCGGGCACCCAGTCGAGGATGACGCCGATCCCGTTCTGGTGCAGCCGGTCGACGAACGCACGGAAGTCGTCAGGCGAGCCGAAGCGCGACGTCGGCGCGTAGTAGCCCGTCACCTGGTAACCCCAGGAGCCCGAGAACGGATGCTCCATCACCGGCAGGAGCTCGACGTGCGTGAAGCCGAGATCGCGGATGTAGTCGCCGAGCTCGTCTGCGAGCTCGAGATACGTCAGCGTGCGGTCGCCCTCACGCGAGTTCCGCCGCCACGAGCCGAGATGGACTTCGTAGATCGAGACCGGCTCACGAAGGAGATCTCCGCGCGACCGCCGCTCGAGCCACTCGTCGTCGCGCCATTCGTGTCGCGAGCGATGCACGACGGATGCGTTCGCAGGTGGAACCTCGGCGGCGAACGCGAGCGGATCGGCCTTGATCCGCAGCTGTCCGTCCTGCGTGCGGAGCTCGAACTTGTACTTCGCTCCCTCCTCCACAGCCGGCACGAAGAGCTCCCAGATCCCGGACGCACCGAGCGAGCGCATCGGATGCAGCCGCCCGTCCCACGAGTTGAAGTCGCCGACGACCGACACCGAGCGCGCGTTCGGCGCCCACACCGCGAACGCCGTGCCGGCGACGCCGTCGATCTCGCGCACGTGCGCACCGAGCCGCTGGTAGAGCTGCTCGAGTCGGCCTTCGAGCGCGAGGTGCAGATCGAGCTCGCCGAGCGTCGGCAGGAACGAGTACGGATCCTTCAGCGTGAACGTCTGCCCGTCTGCGTACTCGACCTCGAGCTCGTACTCGAGCGGCAGCTTCGCGTCCGGCAGCAACGCCTCCCAGAGACCCGCGGGATCCTTGAGCGCGGCGTCGATGCCCACGCTCTCGCCCGCCGGCTGCACGCGCACGGCTTCTGCCTCGGGCCGGTATGCGCGCACGACGACACCGCCGTCCGCCTCGTGCGCCCCGAGCACGCCGTGCGGATTTGCTCCGAGCTCGATCACTGCGTCTGTGTCTCCGTATCGATGAGCCGTTGGATACCCGCGACCGGAATCGGGACCCATTCGGGACGGTTGTCGAGCTCGTATCGAAGCTCGTACACGGCCTTCTCGAGTTCGAACACCTGGAGCAGCCGCTGGATTGCCTCCTGCCCGGGCGGCAGCAGGCCTGGATCGACAGTGTCGAAGTAGCCGGCGAGAAACTCCTCGCGTGCGCGCGTCTCCCACTGCGGCGGCGGCTCCACGCGGTGCACGATCTGCGCCGACGAGGCGACGTACGCGAACGAGCGCAACATCCCGGCGACGTCACGAAGCGGCGAGCGCTTCCGCCGTCGCTCCGAGAGCGAACGCGCGGGCTCGCCCTCGAAGTCGAGGATCACCCAGTCGTTTCCGTCCCACAGTGTCTGGCCGAGGTGGAAGTCGCCGTGGTGCCGGATGACCTTTCCGATCGACCCTGCGTGCGTCAGGAGCTGCAACCGCTCGCGCACCTCTTGGCCGCGGCCCGCGATCGGCTCGACAGCTTCCGTCTCGGGCAGCGTCAAGAAGATGCGCTCGATCTCCTCGTCAACCGTCGCCGTCAGCAAGCCGAGCGATTCCATGCTCGGCGTCTCGGGGTAGAAGTTCTGGTCGTTGGCATCGGAGCCGAGCACGGTGTGCATGTGACCCGTCACCTCGCCGAGCCTCCGCAAGCGCGTCAGGAATCGCTCCGGCGAGTCGGCGAGCTCCTCGAGCGCGAGCTCCCAACCGTCGCGGCCGTCACGCACGTACTCCTGCACGATCCCGAGCGTCGTGCTCATCGCGCCGCCGTTGTACGCGTACCAGCCTCCAAGCGCGGCGATATTCGGGAACGACTTCTCCGTCAAGAATCGCAACAGCTCGAGCTCGGGATTGATCCCAGGCTCGAGTCGACGGAACGTCTTGAGGATCAGCTCTTCGTCGAAGACGACGGACGTGTTCGACTGCTCGGTCTCGATCGGCCGCGCGGCTTGGAGCTCGGTTCCGAGCGCCGCAAAGCCTTCGACCGGCCGGAACTCGACGGCGCCGTCCTCCGACTGAACCGTGACGCCACCGCGGATCATGTGCACGAGCTCGCGGACGTGACGCGGATCGCCGAGCGCATCGAGCTCGTCGTCGCTCAAGAGAAGCTGGTAGGTCTCGTGCGTTCCCGTCTCGAAACCGATCTCGACGAGCGCGACGTCGAGCCGCGGATCCACGTCGCGCAGAGTTGCGCGGTCGATGATGCTCGCCGCTGTGACGTTTCTGGTCTTCGACCCGAACCAGCGCTGCTCGGTGACGAATTCGATCAGCGCTTGCTCGTCGAGCCGGTGCGGGCTCATTCGGGCTCCCGCAGCTGGAACCAGAAAAACCCGCGCGGCGCGAGCGTCAGCAGGTACGACAGATCGCCGATCGGCGGGAAGCGCGTTCGGCCGAACATCTCTTCCGGCACGAGTCCTGTGTAGGCGCTGAGGTCGAGCTCCACCGCTTGCGCCGAGCGCGAGAGGTTGTGGACGCAAAGGATGATGTCCTCCTGCCAGCGTCGGATGTGCGCGAAGATGCGCGCGTTCTCGGGCGCGAGCGGTTCGTACGTTCCGAGGCCGAAGACCGGATGCTCCTTGCGCAGCGCGATGAAGCGGTGCAACCAGCGCAGAAGCGAGTTCGGCGTTCGCAGCTGCGCCTCGATGTTCACGGCCTGGAAACCGTAGACGGGATCCATCAGCGGCTGGAGGTACAGCTGCGCCCAGTCTGCGCGCGAGAAGCCGGCGTTGCGGTCACCCGTCCATTGCATCGGCGTCCTCACGCCGTCGCGGTCGCCGAGGTAGACGTTGTCGCCCATGCCGATCTCGTCGCCGTAGTAGAGGACCGGCGACCCCGGCAGCGAGAACAGGATCGCGTGCATCAACTCGATCTCGTCGCGGTTCGCATCGAGGAGGGGCGCGAGCCGGCGACGGATGCCGAGGTTGATCTTCATCCGCGGATCCTTCGCGTACTCCTCGTACATGTAGTCGCGCTCTTCGTCGGTCACCATCTCGAGCGTCAGCTCGTCGTGGTTCCGCAGGAAGAGGCCCCACTGGCAGTTGTCAGGGATGTGCGGCGTGCGCGCGAGGATCTCGTACATCGGCGTTGCGTCCTCACGCCGCACCGACATGAACATGCGCGGCATCACCGGAAAGTGGAACGCCATGTGGCATTCGTCGCCCTCGCCGAAGTACTCGACGACGTCTTCGGGCCACTGGTTCGCCTCGGCGAGGAGCACACGGTCGGGATAACGCGCGTCGACTTCCGCGCGAACGCGCTTCAAGTACTCGTGCGTCTCCGGCAGGTTCTCGCCGTTCGTGCCGTCCTGCTCGTAGAGATACGGAACCGCGTCGAGACGAAAGCCGTCGATGCCGAGGTCGAGCCAGAAGCGCAGCACGTTCAGCATCGCTTCCTGCACTTCCGGGTTCCGGTAGTTGAGGTCCGGCTGGTGGCTGAAGAAGCGGTGCCAGAAGTACTGGCCGCGCTGCGGATCCCACGTCCAGTTCGACGGCTCCGTGTCGAGGAAGATGATCCGCGCCTCGTTCCAGCGGTCGTCGGTGTCGGACCACACGTACCAGTCGCCCCGCGGGCCCTCGGGATCGGCGCGTGACTCCTGGAACCACGGATGGTCCGACGACGTGTGGTTCATGACGAGGTCCGCGATCACGCGGATCCCGCGCTGGTGCGCCTGCTCGACGAGCTCGCGGAAGTCTTCGACGTTCCCGTAGTCCGGATGGATCGTGAAGAAGTCGGCGATGTCGTAGCCGCCGTCGCGAAGAGGTGACTGGTACATCGGGAGGAGCCAGATGCAGTCGATCCCGAGCCACTGGAGGTAGTCGAGCTTCTCGATCAACCCGCGAAAGTCGCCCGACCCGTCGTCGTTTCCGTCGAAGAACCCGCGCAGGTGGATCTCGTAGAAGACCGCCGTCTTGAACCAGAGGGGCTCGCGTTCGAACCAGTGGCCGGGCTCGCTCACGAGCCCATCCGCAGCACGTGCGACTGCCCGGGCTCCAAGCGCACGTAGTTTCGGCCCACGTGCCACGTGAACGTCTCGTCCGCGAGCAGGTCACGCGCAGCGAACGTCGGCGCGAGCGCGCTGTCCGCCGGCACGACGCAGACGCCTTCTTGCGCTGCAGCCGGATCGAGGTTGACGACGGTCACGACGACGTTCGACCCGTCGCGCTTCAGGAACGCGAAGAGCTGCTCGTTCTCCGTCTCGAGCACGCGCACGTTCTCGAACCGCTGCAGCGCAGGATTCTCTCGCCGGACCGAGTTGAGCTTCTGCACGAGTGGCAGCAGCGGTCCGTCGAGGCGGCGCTTCTTCACCTCGTACTTCTCCGAGTCGAGGTACTCCTCCGATCCTTCCCGCACCGGCACGTTCTCCAAGTGCTCGAAGCCGGAGTAGATCCCGTAGGACGGCGACAGCGTCGCCGCGAGCACGAGCCTCGCCTCGAATGCGGGTCGCCCGCCATGCTCCAAGTACTCGTGGAGGATGTCGGGCGTGTTCGCGAAGAAGTTCGGCCGGTAGAACTCCGCCCAGCCCCGCAGCTGGTCGAGGAACTCGACGAGCTCGGCACGCGTGTTCTTCCACGTGAAGTACGTGTAGCTCTGCGAGAAGCCGATCTTCGCGAGCGTCGTCATCATCGCCGGCGCAGTGAACGCCTCCGACAGGAACACGACGTCGGGTTCCTCCGCACGCACCTCTCCGATCAACCACTCCCAGAACGGAACCGGCTTCGTGTGCGGGTTGTCGACGCGGAACACGCGCACGCCGTGCCGCACCCAGAACACCGCGACGTCGCGCAACGCATCCCACAACGCGCGCCAATCCTCCGACGCGAAGTTGACGTTGTAGATGTCCTGGTAGCGCTTCGGCGGGTTCTCCGCGTACTTCAGCGTGCCGTCGGGCCGGCGATAGAACCAGTCGGGATGCTCGCGCAGCCACGGATGGTCCGGCGAGCACTGGATCGCGAAGTCGAGTGCGATCTCGAGACCGTGCTCGTGCGCGGCTGCGACGAGAGCATCGAATTCCTCGAGCGTGCCGAGCTCCGGCGCGACCGCGGTGTGGCCGCCTTCCTCGGAGCCGATCGCCCACGGGCTGCCGGGATCCTTCGGGCCCGCCGTCAACCTGTTGTTCCGGCCCTTGCGGTTCGTGCGCCCGATCGGATGGATCGGCGGCAGGTAGACGACGTCGAAGCCGAGCTTTGCGAGCTCGGGCAGCACACGCTGGACCCCTGCGAACCCGCCCCACGAGCGCGGAAAGAGCTCGTACCACGCACCGAAGCGTGCGAGCGGCCGGTCGACGTCGACGAGGTAGGTGTCGGAATGCGTCTTCTCGTCGCGGTCACCGGCGCGCGCCGCGAGCGCCTGTTCAGCGCTCAGGCCTTCCGTCTTCAAGAGCAGCGCGCCTTCCGCGAGCTCGCCGCTCAGATCCTCTTGCCCGGCCTCGACCTTCCGCCGCAGCTCGTCCTGGAACGACGCGACGCGATCGACCCAGGCCTCGACGCGGAACGACCAGCGTCCACAGCTGTCCGGCACGAACTCGCCGCGCCAGCGGTCGTTGCCGAGCGGCTCGAGCGGCGCCTCGCGCCAGCGTGTTACACCGCGCTCCTTGTAGCGAACGGCTGCACCGAGCACCTCGTGCCCGTCGCGGAAGATCGTCGCCCCGACGACGACCGCGTCGCCGCGCGTCGCTTTGACGGCGAACCGGCCGCAGTCGGTCTGCGGCTCGACATTCTGGATCTGGATTCGTGCGGGCGGCTTTGTTGCCTTCGAGGGCACGAACCGAAGGTTCTCAAAGCCTGAACGATCTAAACGGGAAGAGCCGCGTCAGCCCCATGAGCGAAGGTCCGGCGAACTCGAGGACGCCGACGACGTTCCGTCCGTCGACGACGAGCGCCCGCTCTTCTCCTGCCCGACGAACCTCCTCGTACGCGAAGACGAGCGACGTCGTAGGCTCGACGCGCGGCAGCGGTCCGATCGGCGAGCCGCTCGCCGGACGCACGCTCGCGTATGCGACGACGCGGTCGTCGAAGACGAGTGGGAAGCCGCCTCCGTTTCCGTTCGTCGCCACGGATTGCACGAGCACGTCGGGTGGAGTACGACGCGCGGCCCGCGCCTCTGCGCTCGCCGCCTGAAGGAGAAACCAGCCGATGAAGGCGAGCCACAGCCCGCTGTAGACGCCCTCCGTCACGAGCAACACGAGGCCACCGACGATCAGCAGCGTGGCAAGCACACGCGCCACGCGCACAGCTGCGAGCGTCGCTCGACGGAAGTCGTGCCAGATCCTCCAGAGCGCGGCGCGAAGAACGCGACCGCCGTCGAGCGGCAATGCCGGCGCGAGGTTGAACACGAGCAAGATCAAGTTCGTCGAGCCCGTCCAGAACACGACACCGTCGATCACGTTCGGGAGCGGCGCCGCGAAGTGAAGTGAAAGCAAGAGCACGCCGAGAACGAGCGACACGAGCGGGCCCGCGATCGCGATCCGAAACTCCGCCGCCGCTGACGGGAACCCGCCGCCGAGCTTTGCCACGCCGCCGAACAGCCACAGCGTGATGCCCTCGATGCGCACGTGTTCGCGCTGCGCCTGCAACGCGTGGCCGAGCTCGTGCAGAAGGAGCGACACGAAGAAGCAGCCGGCCGCGACGATCGCCATCGCCGCGTACGTGCTGTTGCTGAGCCCGGGGTTCGTCTCCGGGAAGACGGCGCTTCCGAGCGACCACGAGATCAACCCGAAGACGACGAGCCAGCTCCAGTTGACGCCGATCTCGATGCCGGCGATTCGTCCGAGTGTGAACGTGGAACGCACGAGCGTCCCCTACCCTCCCGATGCGTGATTGACCGATCCTCCGGAGTATTGCTGCACCCAACCTCGCTGCCGTCGGGCCGCCTCGACGCCGACGCATACGCGTTCGTCGATTGGCTCGCGGCGGCGGGACAGTCGTGGTGGGCGATGCTGCCGCTCGGGCCGCCCGACGCGCACGGGTCTCCGTATGCAGCGCGGTCCGCATTCGCAACCTCGCGCGAGCTGCTCGCCGAGCCTGACGCGAGCGTGACGACGCACGAGCTCGAATCGTTCGTCGGGCGCCACGCGTATTGGATCGGCGAGTGGGCCGCGTTCGAAGGCGCGGGCGCGATCGCCGACGAGGTCCGCTTCGAGCGCGAGTGGTCGCAGCTCCGGCGCTACGCGCGCGAGCGCGGCGTGCGGCTGATCGGCGACCTGCCGATCTACGTCGCGCTTAACTGCGCCGATCACAGATCCTGGCCCGAGCTCTTCCAGCGCGGCGTCGTCGCCGGCGCCGCGCCCGATTCCTTCAGCGCGACCGGCCAGCTCTGGGGCAATCCGCTCTACGACTGGAGCGCGCACCGCCGCGAGGGCTATCGCTGGTGGACGGAGCGCTTCCGCCGAACGTTCGAGCTCGTCGACCTCACGCGTATCGACCATTTCCGCGGGTTCGTCTCGTACTGGGCGGTTCCGGAAGGGCGCAAGACCGCGAAGTCCGGCTCTTGGCGACGCGGCCCCGGACGCGAGCCGTTCGTCGCCGCGCGGCGCGCGCTCGGAGACCTGCCGCTGATCGCCGAAGACCTCGGCCGGATCACGCCGGAGGTCTACCGCCTCCGAGACGAGCTCGGTCTTCCGGGGATGGTCGTGATCCAGTGGGCGTTCGACGTAGGACCGAAGAGCCCGTATCGCCTCGAGAATCATCGCGAACGCGCGGTCGTCTACACGGGCACGCACGACAACGACACCGCGCGCGGCTGGTTCGAGTCGCTGCCCGCGCGCAAGCGCAAAGCGACGGGTCTCGATCCATGCGAGCCGCATTGGTCGTTGATCGAGCTCGCGTACTCGTCGCGCGCGGCACTCGCGATCGTGCCGATGCAGGACGTGCTCGGTCTCGGGAGCGATGCGCGGATGAACTACCCGGGACGGAGCAACGGCAACTGGTCGTGGCGGCTCGAGCGGGGCAGCCTCGACACGGCGCTCGCAACGCGGCTGCGCGAAGCCACGGAGCGTGCACGCCGTCTCCGAACGGCAACCGGATAGCCACCACGTCTATCGCAGGTGAGTGCGCTATGCGGCGACTGCGTCGAGCGACGCAAGGAGCGCGCCATCTCGCACGCCGCCGTCGACGACGCGCAACGGCACGACGAGACGCTCTTGCACGTGCGAGAAGATGAGCGTCGCCGCGAGCAGCAAAGGCACGCGCCGCGAGTCGACGCGGAAGCGTCGTGCGATCGACGCGTGTGTCTTCGCGACGAGAAGCTCTTCGGCTAGGCGCAGCTCCGCTGGGCCGAGCGTCTCGCCGACGAGCTTGCGGAGCGCGCGTGCGCTTCCGCCAACTGCAAGAGCCTCGCCGGCGAGCGGTGCGACGAACGCGCCGAAGCTGTCGGCGACGACAGCCTTCGCCTCCTCGATGACCGCCTGCTCCGGCCGTTCGTCTTCGAGCAGCCGCGTCGTCAGGCGAAGCGCGCCGAGGTCGAACGAGCGAATCCATGCCGGTTCCGAGTCGGGCTCGCCGATCGCGATCTCCGTCGATGCACCGCCGAGATCGCAGACCGCAACGACGCTCGCCGTCGGCGATCCGGCGTAGATGCCGCCGTGGAAGGCAAGCCTGCCCTCGTCCTCGGCGCTCAGCACACGCACCGGGCCGCGTATCGCCCGCTCGAGGACGGACACGAGTTCCTCGCCGTTTGCGCTCTGCCGGCCGGGCGCCGTCACGAGCACGTCGATCTCGTCTGCACCGTGCGCAACCGCGAGCCGCGAAAGCTTCTTGACCGCGCCCGCTGCGGCGGCGAGTTTCACGTCGGAAATGCGCCCCGTCCGCTCGATCTCAGCGCCGAGACCGACCCGAACCCGATCGCTGAAGACGCGATCGACGCCATGCGCATCGAGCCGCGCAACGAGGAGGCGAATCGTGTTCGAGCCGACGTCGACGACAGCAGTGGTCATGGTCACGAGATCCTAGGTCCCCCGTCGGCCGATTCCTGCAACTTCCTCGGCGCGAACGCATCACCCGTTGCAAGGAGTTGTCGTGAGTTGGACGCCATGCACCAGAGATGTCGGCTATCAGGGTCGAGAACGTGAACGCGCGCCCGAGCTAGTCGAGCTCGTCGGTACTCGACTAGCGGTGCGAGGCGTCGGTGAACTCTCGGAGTTCGCCGGTAACGAGGTACATCGTCTGCTCGCCGATGTCGACGGCGTGGTCGCCGATCCGCTCGATTGCCCGCGAGACGATGATCATGCGGAGGCCCCACTCGCGGAGGGCCTCGTCTTGCCCGAGCCCGAGCAGGTGCCCGACGACGCGCCGGTTCGCTCTGTCGATCAACTCGTCGAGCTCGCTCACCCGCTGCGCGGCCTCGAGATCGCGTGAGATGAACGAGTCGATCGCGACGATCAACATCTCCTCGGCCCGAAGGCCCATCTCGCCGAAGCCTTCGATCAGCGTCTCGTCCGAGCCGAGGCCGTAGGCGAGCTTCACGAGCTTCGCGACCGTGACGCAATAGTCGGCCATCCGCTCCAGATGGAGGTTCACCTTCAGCATCGCGAGCACGAGGCGAAGGTCGCCGGCCACCGGCGTCTGGCGTGCGAGCAGGGTCTGAATCCCCTCCTCGACCTCGACGTAGAAACGGTCGATCTCGTCGTCGAAAGCGATCACCTCGTCGGCGAGCTCGAGATCCTCGTCCTCGAGGGCCTTCACGGCCCCGCGAATCGAGCGGCGGACTGCCTCGCTCTCGTCCTTGAGGAGCGCCTGCAGTCGATCGAGCTCCTCCTGGAACGTCACCCGCATGTGGAGCACCGTACCCCTTCAGCCCGCCTCGGGCCTTGGCCGTTCACCAGATCGACTCCAGTTCGAAACGCAACCTTTGCCCAACCCCTGCGATGGCGGCCATAGCGTGAAGCCGACCTGCTGACGAGGAGGAACGAGAGCACATGAAGAAGAGGGCCCTTTTTGCGGCGACCGGGGCGCTCGCCCTCGCCGCGACGGTCGCGGCCGGAGCCGCGGCGCACTCCACGCGAAGCAACGACGTAGCGATTACGGGCGCGGGCAGCACGTTCGTGTCCCCGCTCGTCCAGACGTGGCAGCAACCGGTCGGCTCGGCGCTCGGCGTCACGCTCAACTACAACCCGATCGGATCCGGCGGCGGCATCGCCGCGATCACGAACCGGACCGTCGACTTCGGCGCGAGCGACGCGCCACTCTCGCCCGACCAGTTCACCGCGTGCAACCGCTGCCTGCAGATTCCGTGGGCGCTCTCGGCAACGGCGGTGCTCTACAACCTGCCTGGCGTCAAGAACAACTTGCACATGACGGGCAAGGTCTTGTCCCAGATCTACATGGGCCAAATCACGAAGTGGAACGACCCTGCGATCCAGAAGCTCAACAAGGGCGTGTCGCTTCCCAGCACGTCGATCACGACCGTTCACCGCTCCGACGGCAGCGGAACCACCTGGAACTTCACCGACTACCTCTCGTCCGTCAGCGGTGACTGGAAGTCGAAGTACGGCGTCGGCACGTCGGTCAACTGGCCGAACGGCACGGGCGGCCGTGGCAGCGCAGGCGTCTCGGCCGTCGTCTCGCAGACCGACGGCGCGGTCGGGTATGCCGACGTCGCGTTCGCGCTCAAGAACCATCTGAAGTTCATGTCGGTTCAGAACCGCTCAGGCAAGTTCGCAACGCCGGGCCTGCGCGGAATCGCGGCCGCCGCGGCGAGCGACGTGAAACCGACCGCGAACGGCGAGCTCTCGATCGTCAACCCGCCGAAGAAGTTCCCGCTTGCCTACCCGATCAGCACCTACACCTACGCGATCGTGGCCGAGCGGTCCCCGAAGGCGGCCGATCTCAAGAAGTTCCTGTTCTGGGCGGTGACGAAGGGCCAGGCCTTCGGGCCGAAACTGCTCTTCCAGCCGATCCCGAAGAGTGTGCTCGTGGCTGCCGAGAAGACGATCAAGAAGATCCAGCCTGCGGGTTGAGCTCGGTCGAAGCCACATCGACGCCTGCGAGCCGCCGTCCCCTTGCGGGGCGGCGGCTTCGTCTTGCGGACCTGGCCTTACCGCTCGTGGCGGGGCTCGCGGCCGTCTCCGCGGCGGTACTCGTCGGCTACGTCGGCATCGAGCTCGTTCATCGAGCGTGGCCCGCCATCGAGCGGTACGGGTTCGGATTCCTCGGCCACACGGTCTGGGATCCGGTCGCCAACAACTACGGCGCAGCGAGCTTCCTCTTTGGCACCGCTCTGACGTCGGTGTGCGCGCTCCTCATCGCGGGCCCGATGGCGATCGGTATTGCGCTCTTCCTCTCGGAGTTGTCACCCCGCTCACTGCGCGCGCCGATCACAGCGCTCGTCGAGACGCTCGCTGCAGTTCCGAGCGTCGTCATCGGGCTCTGGGGGATCCTCGTCCTCGGCCCGTTTCTCGCGCAGCACGTCGAGCCGGCGCTGCACGACGGGCTCGGCTTGATTCCGCTCTTCGGGACCCCGTCGACTGCGCCGCAAAGCATCTTCACCGCGGTCGTCGTGCTGACGATCATGATCATCCCGATCGTCGCGACCATCTGTCGCGAGCTTTTCCTCGGGGTGCCGTCGGAGTTGAAGGAGGGTGCGCTTGCGCTCGGGACGACGCGCTGGGAGATGATCCGCGCCGTCGTCTTTCCGTACGCTCGCAGCGGCATGATCGCCGCGCTCATCCTCGGCTTCGGCCGCGCGATCGGCGAGGCGATCGCCGTGACGCAGGTGATCGGCGGCGGCACGATCATCCACGCGAATCTCTTCTCGGGCGGTGACACGCTCGCGTCGAAGATCGCCGCGTCCTACCAGGGCGCCGACAGCTTCATCCAGGTGTCCGCGCTCATCTATCTCGGGGTCGTGCTGCTCGTCTTCTCGATCCTCGTCAACTTGCTGGCGCAGTGGATCGTTCGCCGGAGCGGTCGCGGCCAGCGAGCGGTCAGTCGCGGCACGGCGAAGGCATTGATGGCCGAATGAGTCCACGCGGAATCACGCGCGCAGATATGTCGCTCGCGAACTTGCCGCGGCGCAGGCTCGTGAACCGGCTGATGGAAGGGCTCGCGACTCTCGCCGCGCTCGCTGCCGTCGGGCTCCTCTGCCTCCTCGTCTTCTCCGTGGCGCGTCGCGGGCTCGGCGCGCTCAACTGGGACCTGCTGACGAAGACGCCCTCGAGCGGAAGCTTCCTCGAATCTGAGAACAAGGGACTCGCGAACGCGATCGTCGGCACGTTCGTCCTCGTCGGGCTCGCGACGTTGATGGCGCTGCCGACGGCGATCCTGATCGCGATCTACTTGAACGAATATGCGCGGCCGCGGGTTCGCGCGTTCTTCAGTCTCGTCCTCGACGTGCTTGCGGGCATCCCGGCAATCGTGATCGGGATCTTCGTGTTCGGCGTGCTCGTCGTCGGCCACGCGCAAAGCGGGTGGGCCGGCGCGTTCGCACTTGCGATCCTGATGCTCCCGTTCGCTGCGCGCTCCGTCCAGGAGGTCCTCGCACTCGTGCCGGAATCGACGCGCGAAGCGAGCCTGGCCCTTGGCGTTCCGAAGTGGCGAACAACCTTGAGCGTTGTTCTGCCGCAGACGATCGGCGGGATCCTGACGGGCGCGACACTCGCAATCGCGCGCGTCGCAGGCGAGACGGCGCCGCTCCTTTTCACCTCGTCGCTCCTGACGAGCAACGACGTGAGCGCCAACCCGAGCCACGCACTCTTTTCGATCCCACTCGCGATCTTCGAGTACTCGGAGTCTCCGGACCCGAACGACCACGCCCAGGCCTGGGCGATCGCGCTCGTCTTGCTGATGTTCATTCTCTTCGCGAACCTCGGTGCGCGCACGCTGTCCGCTCGCAGCCGACGACGACTGACCGGCCGTTGAGACCCGAGGCAGGGAGCGAACAAGTGTCTGCAACGTCAGCCGTTAGCATCGAAGCCGCCTTGAAGGTCGAAGCGCAGAAGCGGCAGCCTCTACCTCCTCGCGACCACTTGGAGCAAGTCTTCGCCGTCGAGAAGCTCACGGCGATGTACAACGGCAAGCCCGCCGTGAAAGACGTCTCGATGGAGATCTATCGCAACCTCGTCACCGCGATCATCGGTCCGTCGGGTTGCGGCAAGAGCACGTTCATCCGTTGCCTCAACCGGATGAACGATCTCGTGCCGAGCTTTACGCACACCGGCACGATTCGCTACCACGGTCAGGACTTGACGAGGCGCGATGTCGACGCGGTGTCGGTCCGCCGCCGGATCGGCATGGTCTTCCAGCGACCGAATCCGTTCCCCAAGTCGATCTACGAGAACATCGCGTTCGGCCTCCGCGTGAACGGGATGAAGGACTCGATCGACGATCGCGTGAAGCACGCGCTCGAGCAGGCCGCGCTGTGGGACGAGGTCGGCGACCGGTTGAAGGAGAGTGCGCTCGGCCTCTCCGGCGGCCAGCAACAGCGCCTCTGCATTGCGCGCGCGATCGCCGTCGAGCCTGAGGTCGTGCTCCTCGACGAGCCTGCATCCGCACTCGACACGATTGCGACTGCTTCGATCGAAGACCTCATGCACGAGCTGAAGAGCAACTACACGTTCGTAATCGTCACGCACAACATGCAGCAGGCCGCGCGCGTCGCTGACATGACGGCGTTCTTCAGCATCTCGCGCGGCGCTGAAGGACAGCGCTGGGGCGAGCTCGTCGAATACGACTCGACCGAGAAGATCTTCACCGCGCCCGGCGACCGGCGCACAGAGGACTACGTCACTGGCCGTTTCGGATAGCGGTAGGCTCTCCCGCGTGCGGCGGCGGGCTCTCGTCTACGGAAGCGCCGCAATCCTTCTCGCTCTTGCGCTCGCCCTCGCGGCAGCGCGCGTCGGTGCCGTCTCCGGACGGCTCTCGGACTGGCAGGCGTTCACGCTCGGGATCGTCCAGGGCTTCACGGAGCTCTTGCCGATCTCGTCGTCGGGCCACCTCATCCTCGTGCCGTGGATCGCGAACTGGCACTACTTGGAGGAGCACGACCAGTTCAACAAGACATTCGACGTCGCGTTACATCTCGGCACGCTGGTCGCAGTCGTCGCGTACTTCTGGAGTGACGTCGTTCGCTTCACGAAGGCGTGGGTCGCCTCGATTCGCCACCGGTCTATCCGCACGCCTGACGAGCGCATCTCCTGGTACATCGCCGCCGCAACCGTCCCCGCCGCAATCGCCGGCGCTCTCGGCGAGAGCGTGTTCGAGGACCACTTCGGCCAGCCGTGGAACATCGCGATCTTCATGGCGCTCTTCGCGCTCCTGCTCTGGTGGGCCGACCGCCGGCCGCAGCAGCGCGACCTGGAGGACCTCGACTTCCGCACCGGCTTTCTCGTCGGCGTCGCGCAGATCCTCGCGCTCATGCCCGGTGTCTCCCGATCGGGCGTGACGATCACGGCCGGACGGTTCGCGAGCTTGCAGCGCGACGCCGCGGCGAGGTTCTCGTTCTTGTTGCTGATTCCGGTCGTCTTCGGCGCAGTGCTCTACACCGGCGTGAAGCACATGCTGCTCGATCCTTTGCCGCGCGGCTCGACCGGCCCGTTCATCGTCGGCACGCTCGCCGCAGCCGGTGCGGGATTGATCGCGATCGACCTCCTGCTCGGGTACGTACGCCGCCACAACTACACGCCGTTCGTGATCTACCGACTCGTGCTCGCGCTCTCGATCGCGATCGTGATCGCAAGCGGCGCGCGCAGCGCGAGCTTCTAGACCCGTGGACTCGTGGGCTGCGCTCGTCGCGGTCGCGGCTTGGTGCTATGTCGTCGCAGTCGTCGGCTCGAGCCTCGGACTCGTGCTCGGCACTTTGAGGCTGCCGATCCTGCTTCTCGTTGCGTCGTCGCCGGCCGCCGGAGCCGGCGCGAACGTGGGAGTGTCGGCCGTCACCGCGGCAACCGCTTCGGTGACGCACGTGCGTGCCGGGCGCGTGAACTGGCGCCTCGTCGCGTGGATGGTGCCGCCGTCCGTCGTCGGTGCGCTCGTCGGCGGCTACGTGTCGGGCCTTCTTCCGTCACGCGTGCTCCTTGTCGCGATCGGCGCGTTGCTCGTCTACTTCGGGATCAGAACGCTCGTCGGTGGCGAGGCGGCGCCACCGGGGCGCGCGGACGGACTCAACCTCCGCGCGGCCGCGGCGATCGGCTTGGTCGTCGGACTGCTCGGCGGGCTCGTCGGTCTGATCCTCGGAACCTTGCGCGTACCGGCGATGCTCCGGCACGTCGGCGAGACGGCGTACCGCGTCGTCGGCACGAACCTCGTCGTCGGCTTCGCGCTCGGTGTCGCCGGCGTCGTCGGGCATCTGCAGGGCGGCGTCGACTGGACGCTGCTCGTCATCGGCTCGGCCGCGTCGATCCCAGGCGCGATCAGCGGCTCACGCCTCACTGGGAAGCTCTCCGAGCGGCAGCTTCTCACTGCGATCGGGGTCGTGCTCGTCGCGGTCGGCGCCGTGACCGTCGTCCGCGGCGCGATCTAACGCCAGAGCGGCCTGAGGATCGGATCGGTGGCGCGCTCGACGAGACGAACGAGCGCGAGCAGGAGCGGACGACCGAGCTTGACCACGATCAAGGCGCAGGCGATGCCGACGAGCGCGCCGGCCAGCACGTCGCCGGGATAGTGCGCTCCGGCGACGACACGGCCTCCGGCGATCACCGCAGCGGCGGCGAGAAAGAGCGCGCCCGCCCAGCGGTCGAAGAGAAAGACGGCGGTCGCGATCGCAAAGGCCGCGCTCGCGTGATCGCTCGGGAAAGACGGATCGTGTGAGCGTGCGACCCAGATGTGTCCGACGTGGTGCGCCTCGTACGGACGCGGGCGGCTCCAGAGCTTCGCGATCAGCTGGTTGACGAGGAGCGCCAGCGCCGAGGCTGCGAGCGCCGAGGCCGAGGCGAGCTTCCACCGCCGCTCGCCGCCGGGCCGCGCGAGGAGCCACAGTCCCATCGTCGCGATTGCGAGCACCGGCACGCTCCACATCTCGACCCGGCCGAATGCGGCGCCGACCCACGCGTGCTCGACGACCTCGTCGTGAATCGCCTCGTAGAGCTGCCAATCCACGCGCCGAGGGTAGCGGCAGCCTCTAGCTGCCCGGAAAAACGCAGCGGATCTCGAGGCCCTGCCTCGGGCCGCCGCGCGCCTCGACCCGCCCGCCGGCGGAGGTGACGACGTGCTTCACGATCGCGAGTCCGAGCCCGGTGCCACGGGAGGCGCGGGCACGATCCGACCGGAAAAACCGCTCGAAGAGCCGCGGCACGTCGTCGCTCTCTACGCCTGCGCCGTTGTCGCTCGCGACGAACGTCGATTCCACGCCGTTCGACGAGAGCGTCAACCGCAACGTCGCGCCGTCGCCGGCGTAGCGGATCGCGTTCTCGACGAGGTTCTCCGCAACGACGCGAAGCATCCTCGCTCGCAGCGGAAGCTCGACGGACCGATTCCCGCCGACCTCGACAGTGAGCCCTGCGCGGGCGGCGCTCTCGGATACATCGGCGACGACTTCCTCGAGCACCGGCATCGCAGGCGTCCGCCCGAGCGAGACGACGCCTGCACCGCTCTCGAGCTCGCCGAGGAAGAGGACGTCGTCGACGAGCTCGCGCATCTGTTCGACCTCCTGCCGTGCGCTGACGAGGAGGTCGCGGACGTCGGCGTCCGGCAGCTCCGCGGTCTCGAGCAGCGAGAGCAGCCGCGCGAGGGGCGTCCTGAGCTCGTGGGACACCGCAGCGGTGAAGCCGGAGCGCAGCTCGTCGTAGGCGCCGCGGTCGTCGTTCACCGCACCGTCACCAGATCGTCACCCTGTGGAATTCGCATCCACGCCGATAATGACGGTATGGCGAAGATCCTGATCGTCGAGGACGACGAGGTGATCGCGGGCGGGATGAGCCGTCACCTCGCGTCCGCGGGCTTCGACCCGCTCGTCGTCACGAATGGCGAGCAAGGGCTTGCGCGTCTCCGCTTCGACCATCCGGACGTTTGCGTCCTCGACTTGATGCTCCCGCGCGTCGACGGTTGGAAGCTGATCGAAGCGGCGCGCTCGGAGGGAATCGGAACGCCGATCCTCGTCGTGAGCGCGCGAGGCACCGAGCACGACCGCGTCCACGCGTTGCAGATCGGCGCAGACGACTACCTCGTGAAGCCGTTCTCGATGAAGGAGCTCGTCGCGCGCGTGGAGGCCGCTGCGCGGCGCGGTGGTCGCGCAGCCGCACGCACGACAGGCGACGCGATCCAGATCGAGGAGCTGCGCATCGACCCGCGCGAGGTGCAGGCATACGTTGACGGGGCGAACGCAGAGCTGACACCGACAGAGTTCCGGCTGCTCTACCAGCTCGCGCTCGACGCCGGCCGCGTGACGACGCGTGACGAGCTCCTGCAGAAGCTCTGGGGCCGGCGCGAGTCGCATCGCGACCGGACGGTCGACGTCTTCGTGCGGCGACTGCGCGAGAAGATCGACCGCCGCGCAAGTCGGCACACGTTCATTCAGACGCGCTACGGCGTCGGGTACAAGCTCGAAGCGGTGCCGAAGGAACAAGCCGCCACAAACGGCGCGGCGGCCGCACCCAGCTCGTAACCACACCGACTTCGGATCGACGCCCACATCCGCACCGCGCCGGCGCACCATCCTCAGAGATGCTCGCCGTCGTCGCTCACCAGCGTTCGAACACGAACCTTGCGCTCGCCCGTCGCGCCCACGGGCACCTGCTGTCGCCGCGGGAGGCCCTGCTCGCGCTCGGGCCGGGTGACGTCGCGCTAGGCCGTCTCGACGTTCGTTCGACTCTGGACGGCGTCGAGGACGGCTTGCGCGAGCTCGAGCACCTGGGTGATGCGGGCGTCACGGTCCTGAACCCGCCGGCAGCCCTCCTTGCGGCGCACGACAAGCTGCTGACCTCTCGCTTCCTTGCGCGCGCGCGGCTTCCGCATCCGCAGACGGCGCTCGTGACGCCGACGCTCGCTTGGCCGGAGTTCGAGTCGCCGGTCGTCGTCAAGCCGCGGTTCGGTAGTTGGGGTGCGGGCGTCGTCCTCTGCAAGAGCGCGCGCGAGCTCGCGGAGCATCGCGCGGCGTTGAGCGACGAGTCGTGGTTCCACCAACACGGCGCGCTCGTCCAGGAACTCGTCCCGCCGCGCGGCCACGATCTGCGCCTGATCGTGGCGGCGGGACGCGTCGTCGGAGCAGTACGGCGAGAGGTCGCGCAGGGCGAGTGGCGGACGAACGTCTCCCTCGGCGCGTCGCTCGCGTCAGTCAAGCCGCCGCCACAGGCGATGGCGCTGGCCCTGGCGGCTGCCGCCGCGACGCGTGCGGATCTCGTCGGCGTCGATCTCTTGCCGCTCGGTCGCGGCCATTGGACGATCCTCGAGCTGAACGGCGCCGTCGAGTTTCGGCCGCAGTACACGATTCACGACGACGTCTTCGGGGACGTCGTCGACACGCTCCTCGCGAGCGTCGCGTCTCGCCCTGCCGCGTAAGGGCTACTCGAGCGGCTCGAAGCGGAGGCCGGTCTCGACCTGCGGCTGGCCCCCGACTTCGTAGACGACGTCGACCGTGTCGTTCTGCCGGTACGTGCCAGCAATTCCGAGCCACATCGACGCCCAGCGCCAGAAGCCGAGCTTCCCTTCGGTTTGCAGGTCGCGCTCGAAGACGAGCCACCGGCCGATCTGCTCGAAGTCGACACCCCGCCGCTGCGGAACGCCGTTCACGTACACCTCGAACGGCTCCGCGACGGTCGCCGGCAGTTCAACTCGCGACCGTCCGGGCATGCCCACTAGGATGCCAGCGCCCGTGCGCCGGATCCTGCTGATCGCCGCCAGCCTCGCGACCGTCGGCCTCACGTTCGTGGCATCCGCGGCAGCAGACGACGCGGGCTTCGGACCGCCGCGTGGCGACTCGCCGCCTGCGACTCAGATCAGCGACGCGTACTGGTTCATCTTCGCGTTCACGGCCGTGATCTTCGTGATCGTGTGCGGCCTCCTGATCTTCTTCGTCGTGCGCTACCGAAACCGCGGCCGCGACAGGGCGGTCGAAGGCTCGCAGGTCCACGGCCATACGCGGCTCGAGCTGATCTGGACGGTGATCCCGGTCCTGATCCTCGTCGCGATCGCGAGCTTCGTCTTCTACAAGCTGCCGGGTATCAGCGACGTTCCGGTGTCGAGCCCGCAGCGACTGAACGTGAAGGTCGACGCGCATCAGTTCTACTGGCAGTTCACGTATCCGAACGGTGAAAAGTCGTTCAACGAGCTGCACGTGCCGGTGAACAAGGTCGTGTACCTGACGATCGACGCGCACGACGTCATTCACAGCTTCTGGGTGCCCGAGCTCGCCGGAAAAATGGATGCCATTCCGGGCCGCGTGAATCACCTCTGGTTCAAGGCGCTGCACGCAGGCACGTACAAGGGCAATTGCGCCGAACTGTGCGGTCTGTACCACGCGAAGATGCCGATCACCGTCGTCGCGGAGGACCAGGTCGCGTATCGGCGGTTCGTGAACGCACTGCCCGGCCAGCTCGGCAAGTCGGAGTTCGGCGTCTGCGAGACCTGCCACGGCATCGGCGGCAAGGGTGGATACGGGCCTGCGCTCGCGGGCAACCCGATCGTCCTCCAGCCCCTCGCCATTCGCGAGATCGTCCGCGAAGGTCGCGTCGGTCGCGGCGTCATGCCGCCGGTCGGTCGCGGATGGACTCCCGAGCAGATGCGAGCGCTCGTCGTCTACATGCGACAGCACCTGAAGGCAGGCTCCGTTGGCGGCTAGGTCCGAGACGACGTATCCGGTCTCGTGGCAGCGCGGCCGCGTGGCGAGCTGGCTCGTCACGGTGGACCACAAGCGGATCGGGATTCTCTACATCGTCACGAGCATGGGCTTCTTCGGGGTCGGCGGCGTGCTCGCACTGTTGATGCGCGCGCAGCTTGCGACGCCCGACGAGCACTTCATCACGAAGAACTCCTACAACTCGCTCTTCACGATGCACGGCACCGTGATGGTGTTCCTCTTCGTCGTGCCGATCCTGGCCGGCTTCGGGAACTTCCTGCTGCCGCTGATGATCGGCGCACGCGACATGGCGTTCCCGCGCCTGAATGCGTTTTCCTACTGGGCGTTCCTCTTCGGCGGCGCGGTGCTGATGCTGAGCTTCTTCTCGAGCGGCCCGAGCCAGTTCGCCGGTGCTGCGCGCTCCGGCTGGACCGCATACCCGCCGCTCTCGGGCGACTTCATGTACGGGAACGGCCAGGACTACTGGATCCTCGGCCTGCACATCCTCTCGATCGCGTCGCTCGCGGGCGCGATCAACTTCATCGTCACCGTGCACACGATGCGGACCGCCGGTATGACGTGGATGCGCCTGCCGCTCTTCGTCTGGGCGATCTACACCTACGCGATCCTGCTCGTCGCGGTGCTGCCTGCGCTCTCGGGCGGGCTGACGTTGCTTCTGCTCGATCGCACGGTCGGCACGCACTTCTTCGAGCCGCAAGAGGGTGGGAACGCCGTGCTCTTCCAGCACGTGTTCTGGTTCTTCGGACATCCCGAGGTCTACATCATGGTGCTGCCCGCGATGGGGATGATCTCGGAGGTCATCCCGGTGTTCGCCCGTAAGCCGATCTTCGGCTACAAGGCGGTCGCGTTCTCGACGATCGGCATCGCGTTCTACTCGATGCTCGTCTGGGCGCACCACATGTTCGCGGTGGGGATGCCGATCGGCCTCGACGTCTTCTTCATGATCTCGTCGATGATCATCGCCGTCCCGACGGGGGTGAAGATCTTCAACTGGCTCGCGACGCTCTGGCGCGGCAACTTGCACTTCGACACGGCGATGTTGTTCGCGATCGGCTTCATCGGGCTCTTCACGATGGGCGGCCTCTCCGGGATCTTTCTCGCGAACTTCCCCGTCGACTGGCAGGTGCACGACACGTACTACGTCGTCGCGCACATGCACTACGTGCTCTTCGGCGGCACGGTGTTCGGGATCTTCGCGGGCACGTACTACTGGTGGCCGAAGATCTTCGGGCGATTGCTCGACGAGCGCCTCGGGAAGATCCACTGGCTGCTCTTGTTCGCCGGGTTCAACCTCACGTTCCTCCCGCAACACATGCTCGGACTGCTCGGCATGCCGCGTCGCTACTACACGTACTCCGAGCACGGGCTCTGGGAGGCGTACAACCTCACCTCCTCGATCGGCTCGGCGATCATGGCGATCGGCATGCTCGTCTTCGTGTGGAACGTGATCCGAACGCACGGACTCCGGCTCGGCAAGCGCGCGGGCAACGATCCGTGGCTCGCCGACACGCTCGAGTGGTACACCACCTCTCCGCCGCCGCCACACAACTTCGATCGCGTGCCGTACGTGACGAGCGCGCGGCCGCTCCGCGATCTGCGCAGACAACTGGCGGAGGCAGGCGAGTGAACGGACGCGCACCCGGCTTCTGGCTCCGCGTGCTGGCGGTCTCGGCCGCCGTCGCGACGCTCGTCGCCGTCGTCAGCGGCGTCACTCACCTCGGGACGACCCACCGCGTTCTCTCCGCGTTGGCAGGCCCGCCGCTCGTGGCGCTCCTCGTCGCTGCGTGGTTCGCACACCGGCGATTGCTCGTCCCCGTGCTCGTCGCGGGGCTCGCATTCGCAGCGGCTGCTTTCGCACCCGCGCACGCACTGCACATCGCATTCGCGTCGATCGCGTTCGCGGCAGCGCTCGTCGCGACGTCGCTTGCGTTTCGTGGCGGACGCGCCGCAGGCGTGCGCGAGGATCCACGCGACTACGTGACGCTGACGAAGCCGCGGATCATGTCGCTCCTGCTCCTGACCGGGTTCTGCGGGATGGTCGTCGGCGCCAAGGGGCTTCCGTCCGCCGGCCTCGCGCTCGCGGCGATGGTCGGACTCGCGTTGGCGTGCGGCGGCGCGAGCGCGCTCAACCACCTCATCGATCGCGACATCGACCCGCTGATGGGCGCGCGAACCGCAAAGCGACCGGTCGCGGCAGGACGTATCCCGCCGACGCACGCACTCGAGTTCGGGCTCGCACTTTCGGCAGCTTCGTTCGTGCTGCTCGCGAGCGTCGTCAACGTGCTCACCGCGGTACTCGCGCTCGTCGGGAACCTCTTCTACGTCGTCGTGTACACGCGTTGGTTGAAGCGCACGACGCCGCAGAACATCGTCATCGGTGGCGCCGCCGGAGCCGTTCCGCCGCTCGTCGGCTGGGCCGCGGCAACCGGGAATCTCTCCGCGCCGGCGTTGATGCTCTTCGCGATCGTCGTCGTCTGGACGCCCCCGCACTTCTGGGCGCTCGCGCTTCTGATCCGCGACCAGTACGCCGCGGCGAAGGTGCCGATGCTTCCGGTCGTCCGCGGCGTCCGCGAGACGACGCGGCAGATCGTCCTCTACTCGCTCGCACTCGTCGCCGTCACCGTCCTGCCGGTCATCTGGCACGTGCTCGGGGCGGTCTATCTCGTCTCCGCCCTCGTTCTCGGCGGAACGCTGCTCGCGCTCGCGCTCCAGCTCCGCCGCGACGCGACGCCGCGCCGGGCTGCGATCCTGTTCCACTTCTCGCTGCTCTACCTCGCCCTGCTCTTCGCGGCGATGGCCGCGGACGCCGCTATTTGATGGAAAGGCCCGCTCAGCCGGAAGCGCACCAGCGGAACGTCAAATTCGGGCTGTTCCTCTTCGGGGTCTTCCTGCTCCTCTTCATCGGGACGGTCGTCGTGGCGTTTCTCTATCTGCACTTCGACTAGCGCCCGGAACTAAAGGTTTCCCGCGGTAAAGCCGATTCGCGGAACCATGCCGCGCGTCCGGCATCTCTTGCTCGTGGCCGCTGCGCTTTTCGCGCTGTCGGCGGCGCCTGCGTGGGCTGCCGCGCGCCCGAGCAGCGTGACGTACAACGTCACGCTGACGTCGCAGCATTTCGTCGTTCACTACACGACGGACCCCACGGCGAGGCAGCACATCGACCAGACGATCGCCGGCGATGTCGCCGCGTATGCCGAGCGTGCGTACGACCTCGACGTGACGCAGTGGGGCTACCCGGCGCCACTGAACGACGGCGATGGTCTGACGGACATCTACGTCGTCGACCTCCAGTCGGCGAACATCGGCCACCGTTCGCTGACGCAGCCCGACGTCGACGCCGGAGTGAGCAGCTCGGCGTTTGTGAGCCTCGACTACCTGAACGGCTTGACGCTGCACGAGGTCGCGCACGCCGTGTTCGACACGATTGAGCTCGGTATCTGGAACCCGACAAACCGCTCATTCGTCGAGGGCGCCGCCGATCGAGCCGCATACGCGCTCGACGGATACGCCGGCTTCGCGACCGGAACCGGCTCTTTCGACGCTTCGCTCGACTGCTACGACCCCGCTCTACCGCTCCCCGGCAACGGTCACAACTGCGGCCACAACGACGGAACGTTCACGAATCGGTTCACGTACGACGAGGGGATGATCGGCTCGGCGCGCTGGCCGTTCTTCGAGTACCTCGCCGAGCGTTACGGCGACGCCGCCGTGTTGAGCGTCCTGCAGGCGGGCTTTGCGAGCGGCAGCCAGGCGACATCGCCTGCACAGCTGCTCGACAGCTATCTCGCCACCAAGGGAACGAGCCTCGCGTCCTTCTACAACGAGTGGGCTCGCGCCGCGATGTCGGGCAACTACACCGTGCCTGGCCTGCAGACGTTCAAGCCCACGCTCTCGCAATCCGTCCTCACCGGGACGCTCACGTCGCTCAACTCGAATCGCGATCCGTCGCTGCCGTTGCTGAAGACAGGCGTGTTGCCGAAGCTGACGCTCGGCGTCGACCACCTCGGTGTTCGCTACGTCGGCCTCACGCGCGGTGACGGCGTCGATACCGGGCCCTGTTATGCCGCGACGCTCGCGCTGAGCGTGAAGATCCCCGCGGGAAGTAATTCGCAGCCGGCGTTCCAGTGGCAAGAGCGGAACGCGTACGGCGCGCTCGTCCAAGCGGTTGTGCTGTTCGACGTGAGCGGATCGACAGCGACGACGACGATCCCGTGGGACACGTGCAAGTGGGCGAACACCGTCGGCTACCTCGCGCTGCCGAACGCGAGCTCGACGGCAGACGCTTTGACCTTCGAGGTCACCGGCAGCATCGCGATCAACACGGGCCTCGTCGGCGCCGGCGCCTCGCCGCCGCCCGCCGTCGTGATGCCGGGCACGGTCGTCAACTCGCCGACCGTGGACGGCGTGCCGACGATCGAACTGCGCGCGCCCTTGACGATCCACCTTCCAGCCGATTCCTCGGTTCTACGGCTCGTCGTCACGTCGAGCGGCCCCGGGAAGCTCCAGCTCACGCTCGGCTCGACGGTGCTCGGCGTCGTCGCGCTTCGGACGGGCAACAACGACGTGCGTGTTCCGGTCTCGTCGTCGCTCAGACTGGCCGGTGCGATTCGGACGCTTCTCGTGACGCCGCTCGCGGACAGCGGCGCGGCAGGAACTGCGCTCGCGCGAACGCTCGAGGTCGACGCGGCCGACGATACGGCGAAGGTTGCCGCCAAAGCGAAAGCCAAGGCGAAGGCGAAGGCCAAGGCGAAGGCCAAGCTTCGCCGGCGAACGGCCCGGCGCTAGCTCGTTAGAGTCGGCGCGTGGACGACGCCGCCGACGGAATCCTGCTCGCCCGCATCGACGCACCGACCGCGCGGCGAATCCTCACCGTGAAGGATCTGCTCGACACAGCGGGGACGGTGACGACGTACGGGTCGATCCTCTTTGCGGACAACGTGCCGACGACGAGCGCGACGGCCGTTGCGCGCGCCGAGCAGAGCGGTTGGAGCGTGGCGGCAAAGACGAACTTGCACGAGTTCGCGTACGGCATCAGCTCGCAGAACCCGCACTTCGGCACCGTTCCGAACCCGCGCGCACCCGGCCGGCTCGCAGGTGGGTCGAGCGGCGGATCGGCGGCGGCGATCGCGTCGGGTCTCTGCGAGGCTTCGATCGGAACCGACTCAGGCGGCTCGATCCGGATTCCCGCGGCGTGGTGCGGCGTCGTTGGGTTCAAGCCGACGTACGGCCTCGTTCCGATGGACGGTTGCTTCCCGCTCGCACCGAGCTACGACCACGTCGGCCCGCTCGGCGCGACCGTCGAGACGTGCGCGGAGCTGATGCAAGCGCTCGTGCCGGGCTTCGCACGCTCGGATCTCGGCTCGCTCGACGACCTGCGGATCGGGGTCGCTTGGCTCGAGACCTGCAATCCGCTCGTGCGTCGCTGCGTCGAGGCCGCGGCCGCGCAGCTGCCTCAGATGGAGCCCGTCGACTTCCCGCTCACGGAGCCTGACGAGGGCGCGCTCTTCATGCGCGAGGTAGCCGACGTCCACCGCGGCCTCTTTCCGGACAACGCGGACTCGTACGGCGCGAACGTGCGCACGAAGGTCGAACGCTGCCTCGCGGTGACCGACGCCGAGGTCGAGACCGCTAGGCGTGCACGCGCCGACTACCGCCGACGCGCAGAAGCGGCCCTCGAGGGGTTCGACCTGCTCCTTACGCCGACAATCGGCTTCGTCGCTCCGCCGAACGACGTCGACGAGCTGACGATCCGGGAACGCGCGATCCGATTCACGTTCCCGCTCGACTCGCTCGGCTGGCCGGCTTTGGCGATCCCGGCCGGCGAGGCCGAGGACGGCTTCCCTGCGTCGATGCAGCTCGTCGGCAAGCCCGGCGACGACGAGCTCGTTCTCGCCGCCGGCGCGCTCCTCGCATCCCTCGTTTGAGGGACGGCCGCGCTCTGCGGCATGCCGAAAACGAGGGATAACGATGAGCGTTTACCGCCTCGCCGCTGCCGTGCTGCTCGCACTCGTCCTCTCGACGGGCGTCAGCTCCGCGGCCGCAACTTCGGACGGCCCGGACAACATGCGCGCGTTCCTCTTTCGCGCCGACGATCCACCGCGCAGCACGTTTGCCCGCACGCCCGCGTTCGCGTGGAGCCCGGTGCCGGGCGCAGACCACTATGAATTCCAGCTCTCGACGAGCGACGCGTTCCGCGACAACGCGATCATCTGGAGCTCGAAGAGCTTGCAGAGCCCGGTCGCTGCTCCGTCGATCAGCCTCCCGTGGATCACCGGCTCACCGCACTCCCTGTATGCACGCGCCCGCGCGATCCTGAGCGACGGCACGACGAGTGAGTGGAGCGATGACCTCGGCTTCGACGTCGTTTCGCCGACTGCGCCCAAGCCTCTCTCGAGCGCGCCCGGCTTGCTTCGTTGGTCGCCGGTCGAAGGCGCCGACGGCTACGAGGTCTGGCTCATCGACGCGAAGAAGTTCGAGCTCACCTTCGGGAACGTCCTCGACGAGCGCGAGTTCTACACCTTCCACCAAACAGCAGCTTGGACGGCGAACGTCCGTTGGCGCGTGCGCGCGATCCGCGCCGACCAGCTCGGCCGTCTGAACGGCGTGCCTGTGACGCAGTTCGGCCCCTGGAGCCCGATCTACGTCTCGAACAACCCGGCGGTGACAGGCGGCGCGATTCGCCTGGCCTCGACGGTCTCCGACGTCGTCACTGACGGCGACCCGGCCGACAAGTCGCACCGGCTCATTCCTGCGTTCACCTGGACGGGCAACGAGACGCTCACCGGCACGCCGGCAGAGCTCTTCCGCGTTTACGTGTTCACCGACAAGCAGTGCTTGAATCGCGTCTTCACGAGCGCCGTCGTCGGCAGCCCTGCCTATGCCGCGCGGCCCTACGGTCCGCTCTCGCTTCCGACGGCGGCCCTCGCATCCGCGCGCAGCACGTACCTGCTCGACGGCTCGGAGCCGCTCGGGTTGACGTACGACTCCGACATCGTCAAGACCTCCGAGTCCGAGGAGGCGGCGAAGCCGACGGTGACGTTGCCGCTCGTGAAAGGGGTAGCGACGACCGCGAGCAAGCCGGGTCAACCCCCGACCGAAGCGCAGAGCCCTGCGTTTCTCGACTGGGGCGACTCGAAGTTCGGTGCGCCGGTCGATCTGTGGGATACCAACTGGCCGAACGGCGGCTACTACTGGACGGTCGTGCCGGTCGCCGCGCTCTCGCCGGGCGCGCTCCAGACGACGGTTGCGGTGCCGGGTGGAATTGCCGGCGCAAGCTCGCTGCCCGTTGCGAACTCCGACGGGTTCGCGGTCGGCGACATCATCTCGGTCGGCGGCAGCGGTAACTCGGAGACGCTCACGATCACCTCTGTGGATGCCGGTTCGCTGAGCTTCGCGACGGCGCTCAAGCAGACGCACGGAACGGGCGAGCCTGTCGTCCGGACCGGCGGCAGCATCCGCTACGTCGACCTCGAGCTTGCGCAGGACGCCTGCGCAGCCGGGCGCCTCGGCCGGTTCGGCGTCTCGAGCGAGCCAGTTCTCACCGGCGGCGGCGACCCGTTCGTCTCCGGCCTGTCCGCTTCCGGCAAGCTCACGTCGGCTCGTCAGAGCGAGACGTTCTATCGCCCGCCGCTCGTCGCGTGGACTCCCGCGCTTCGCTCGCTCGCATATCAAGTCCAGTGGAGCAAGACGAAGTATCCGTTCGTGCCCGAAGCAGATCCCGCGACGGGCGCGGCCGGAATCCTCACCGGCGCAACCGCGTACGTGTTGCCCTTGACGACCGGCACGTGGTACTACCGCGTCCGTGGCTACGACTACGGCCTGCCGACGGGCTCGCAGCAGATGGGCTGGTCGGATCCCGCGAAGATCGTGATCGCGAAGCCGACCTTCACGATCGTCGGCTCGAGCAGCGGCTCGCAGGGCGCGAAGAAGAAGTCGAAGAAGAGCTCGCGGCGGCGCTAGCGCGCGCAGCTCGCGACCGCGGCTTCGTAGATCAAATCGCGGCTGAAGCGGTCGAGCTCCTCCGAGAGAACCTCGCTCGGATCGGGCGGATCGCCCGGCGGAAACGGTGTCGGCTCGCCGTCGAGGTCGATGCCTTCGAGTCGCTCGGCCTCGACGTGCTCGACGCCGACTTCCTTCTGCAAGCGCGAGCTCAACCAGCCGCCGAGCAACTGCGCCTGCGCCACGGTCCCGCGTACGCGAATCGTCTGGACGCGCGCGATGTCGGGCCAGAGCGAAGCAAGGAGCGCACGCCACCTCGACGTGCGCGCCCAAGCGATGTCGGATACGACTGCCCGGTCGAAGTACGGAAGCAGCTGCGCGTAGCCGCGCGGCGGGTCCTCCCACTCGGTCGAGTCGAGGACGAGCCGGTCGATCACCGTCGCGAGCTGCTCGAGCTCCTGCGCGCCCCACGGCGGCTCGCCGCGCCAGCGACAGAACACCGGTAGGTCGGAGATCAGCAACGGCTCTGCGACGCTTGCCGGAGCATGCGCGCGCGAGCCGCGCAGCCGCAGCTCGACGATCTCCGAGCACACCTGCCGCTCGAGGCCGGCCAGGGCAAAGCACTCGAGTGCGACCTTCGCGTCGATTCCGTCGCTCTCGTCGGGCGCAGGCACGAGGAAGATCGTTCGGGACGGATGGCGCTCGCCCATTCCCGCGAGTGTCTTCCGCGCACGCTCCAGCCACTCGTCGGGCGCCCACACGAGGTGCGACATGACGCTCGTACGCAGGTACGGGACACCTTCGGCGCCGGCGGCGGCTCGCAACCGCCCAAGCTGCTCGTCGACCTCGGCGAGCGTGACGTCCTCGCCGGTCCAGTTCTCGAGGAGCGCCTCCGTGCTCACGTCAGTGCCGCCGCCACGAGCGGCCGTCGCGATGGATGAGCTCGTCCGCGCTCGGCGGGCCCCACGTACCCGCGGCGTAGTTGGGGAAGCTCGGCCGGTCGCGCTGCCAGGCCGCCACGATCGCGTCGACGAGCAGCCACTGCTCTTCGATCTCGTCGGCTCGCGTGAAGAGCGTCGGGTCACCGACCAGACAATCGAGGATCAACCGCTCGTACGCCTCCGGCATGCCGGTCCGGAAGGCGCCGCCGTAGAGGAAGTCCATGTGCACGGTTCGGATCGACATTCCTTGCCCCGGCACCTTCGCGCCGATCGCGAGCGAAACGCCTTCGTCGGGCTGCACATGCACGAGCAGCACGTTCGGACGTAGACCCTCGGCGGCCGTCTCCTCGAACGGCGGATGCGGCGCGCGCTGAAACTGGATCGCGATCGTCGTCTCGCGGCGCGCCAGCCGCTTGCCCATGCGCACGTAGAACGGCGTGTCGGCCCAGCGCCAGTTGTCGACGTAGAGCTTCGCTGCGACGTACGTGTCCGTCATCGAGTCCGGCGCGACGCCCTCTTCCTCGCGGTAGCCGGGCACCTCTTTGCCCTCGACGAACCCGCGTCCGTACTGCCCGCGCACGACCGACTTCGGCCCGGGCGTGTGCAGCGCGCGCAGCACCTTCACCTTCTCGTTGCGCACGGACTCGGCCGTGAAGTCGATCGGCGGCTCCATGGCCGTCAGCGCGAGGAGCTGCAGCAGATGGTTCTGGAAGATGTCTCGGATCGCGCCCGAGCGCTCGTAGTAGTTGGCCCGCGCTTCGATCCCGATCGACTCGGCGACAGTGATCTGCACGTGGTCGATGAACTGGCGATTCCAGATCGGCTCGAAGATGCCGTTCGCGAACCGGAGCGCGAGCATGTTCTGCACGGTCTCCTTGCCGAGGTAGTGGTCGATCCGGAAGATCTCGCTCTCGTCGAAGTAC
>JBKPRX010000187.1:0-6479 GCA_046734795.1 Actinomycetota bacterium | reverse complement strand
CGAGCGCGCGATCGCAGTGAGCGCCGCTTCGGCGGTCTCGGCCTCCTCGACCGAGATGTCCGCGAGCTCGAACGTCGTGCGCAGCAACAGCCGAAGCGCTGCGTCGTCGTCGACGGCAAGGAGTCGTAGGCGGCGCGGCGCCGAGGACGCACCATGCGCACGGTCGACGCGACGCCCGCGGGCGAGCCCGCGCGCTCCGGCGGCGACGAGCGCGACCGGCGTCGCGCCGTCTTCGGGATAAAGCGCGATCCCGGTCGAGAGCGAAGGCAACGGCCGCCCGCGCCGGCGCCGGGCGAGTGCTCGCCCGAGCCGTGTCGCTACGACCGCGCCGATAGCGCGACCGCCGAGGACGATCGCTGCGAACTCGTCGCCGCCGATGCGGAACAACTCTTCGCCCGCGCGAAGCTCGGACGAGAGCGCGCGTGCGACCTCGCGCAGTACGTCGTCGCCTGCGTCGTAACCGTGCCGATCGTTGATGCTCTTGAAGTCGTCGAGGTCGCAGAAGACGACAGCGAGCTCGCTCGCAGCTGCGGACGCGAGCAGACATTCGAGCTGCTCGTCGAAAGCGCGCCTGTTCCGCAGTCCGGTCAGCGGGTCCTGGCGTGCCTCGCGTGCACTGTCGAGGAGCCGCCGCTCGTTGCGTAGGAGCGCTTGCGCAAGAACCGCCACCTCTTCGAGCTCGCGCGCAAACGCATCGTCCGGATCCGTCTCGCACACGACGAGGAGAACTGCAAGTGCAGCCTGCCCGGCGGGTGCAAGCGGTACGGCAACGAGCCGTTGTCCGTCGGGCAATTCGAACCGGCGCTCCTCGCGATTTCGAATCGCGTCGTGCGCGATCGAGAGCGCTGCGTCGAGCGAACTCGTCGAGCCCCGCGCGGCCGCGCATTCGAGCTCCTCGCCGTTCCGAACGTAGGCGGCGGCGGCAACGACGCCGCGCAGACGCAGAGCTTGCGAGACGGCAAAAGCGGCGCCTCCGGCACCGGCCGCCACGGCCGCGGCCACGTCCTCGACCCGGCTGCTCGGCGCGGCCACGCCGCGACGTGGATCGCTTCCCCTTGACGCTTGTCGTTTCACCGCGCGGTACCCCCTGTGGATGAACCTGACCGCCGCAGTGCTCCCAGCATCGTCCACGCGGCCACTCCACTTGAACAGCAGGATTGCCGAGGATCGCGGCGGTTTCCGCGCCCGATTCTCCGCGAAAGGCCTCCGTTTTGCGGGCGGCTTTTCCCTCGTTCGAGGGATGGCCGTCCACGCGCTGTCCCCACCTTCCACAGCGACGACCTACTCATCCCCCCTTAGAGGGAGGAGATTCGGCCCTACCGCGGCGATTGTTCGAGCGTTGAAGCCGAATCGTGTTGGGCGGGCGTCCGGGCCCGAGACGGCATCGCGTCGGCGTGCTCGCAGACCGATGTCGCAAGCGCTCCAGTCGGAGCGCGGCGAGCTGCTGCTTTGGCCCGGTAGCCGCGACCTCGACGAGGCGCAGCAGCTCGAGCTCTCGCGACGACTGCAGCGGATCATCGAGACGCAGCGAGCGCTCGCGTCTACAGATCTCGACCTCGAAGCGGTGATGGAGCTGATCTGCGAGCGCACGCGCGAGCTAACGCGAGCAGACTCCGCCGCGGTCCTCCTTCGCGAGGGCGGAAAGTTTCGCTACGGCGCCGCGACCGGCAAACTCAGCCGCCGCGCCGGCGGCGTGCTGACGCTGAAGAGCCTGTCGGGTTGGGCGTTCCTCAACAACGCGTCGGCTCTCTGCAACGACTGCGCCAACGACAAGCGCATTCATAGCCCGGCGGCACGCGCGAACGGCATCCGCTCGATGATCGTCGTCCCGCTCCGGCACGGAGATCGACCGGTGGGCTTGCTCCAGGTTTCTTCGACGGAAGCGAACGCGTTCGGCGACGACGACGTCCGCACGCTCGATCTCCTCGCGGTCGTCTTGTCGGGCGCGATGACGCACGCGTCCGAGTACGAAGCCAAGCGCGCCGAGGTCGAGGCGCTCGCACGCTTCGAGGCGATCTATCGCAATTCCCCCATCGGCGTCGGCCTGCTCGCCCTCGACGGACGCTTCATCGAAGCGAACCAAGCGATGCTCGACCTGACCGGATTGACGCAAGGCGAGGCCAAGAAGCGCTACGTCTCCGACTACACGCACCCGGACGACGTGCACGACACGGTCGCGCGGTTCGCCAGAGTCGCGCACGGCAAGGCGAGCACCGAGCGCATCGAGATGCGCGTGTTCAACAAAGACGGCCACGTCGTCTGGACCGACACGGCGCTCGCACCCGTCACGGACGCCGACGGCAAGATCCAGTTCCTCATCGCGATGACGCAGGACATCACGCATCGCAAGCTGGCCGAGCTTGCGCTCCAAGAGCACACGAGCAGGCTCGAGCGCATCGTCGAGACGCAGCGCGACATCGCGCTCGCCGGCCTCGAGCTCGACAGCGTCATGCGGCTGATGGCAGAGCGCGCGCAAGCGCTGACGGCCGCCGACGGCGCAAAGGTCAACCTCCTCGAGGACGGGAACCTCGTTACGCGGGCCGGGAGCGGGATCGGGGCGCGCGTCGTGGGCCACTCGAGGCCGGTCGGAGAGACGCTCACAAGCCATGCGCTCGACGCCGGGCACGCCCTCCTGGTCGAGGAGATCGGCACCGATCCGCGCCTCTACCAAAACCGCGTCGACGGAACATCGAACGGCTCGCACATCTGCGTCCCGCTCTTCCGCGGCGGTCACGCCTACGGCTCGCTCACGGTGACCCGGACGTCGCCCGAGCGACCGCTCGACGAGCAAGACCGACAGACGCTTGAGCTGCTCGGCGTCGTCCTCTCGGCGGCGATCAGCCGCTCTGCCGAGTTCGAAGCGAAGCGACAGCAGGTCGAGGCACTCGCACGGTTCGAGACCACGTACCAGGGAGCGCCGATCGGCATCGTGATGATCGACCTCGTCGGACGACCGATCGAATCGAACCCCGCCTTCGAAGAGATTCTCGGCTACACGGGCGAAGAGCTTGCGCAGATGCATGTCGCGAAGCTGACGCACCGCGGCGATCGCGCGCTCGTCGGGAAGTTCTTCGACGAGCTCCTGGCCGGCGAGCGCGACTCGTACCGGCTCGAATACCGATTGCTGCGCAAAGACCGTGGGATCGTCTGGGCGAACGTCTCCGCATCGCTCGTGCGCGATCCCGACGGGCGGCCGCGCTTCATGGTCGGAATGGTCGAAGACATCACGAAGCGCAAAGCCGCCGAGGAAGCATTCCTCCGCCAAGCCGAGCTGAACGAGTACCAGGCACGTCACGACGCGCTGACCGGGCTCGCCAACCGCGTCTTCTTCCGCGACCGGATCGAGAACGCGATTCGCCATGCCGAACGCGACGGCGGCAAGGTTGCCGTCCTGATGATGGACCTCGACCGCTTCAAGGAAGTGAACGACTCGCTCGGCCATCACGCAGGCGACACGCTCTTGAAGGAGCTCGGTGCGCGGCTGCAAAACGCTGTGCGCGCGTCCGACAGCGTCGCGCGACTCGGCGGCGACGAATTCGGGCTCCTCCTTCCGAAGCCCGACGGACTCGACGAGATCGTGAGCGTGATCGAGCGTGTCCGCTCCGAGCTCGAGCGCCCGATCGTCGTGCAAGAGCTTCCGCTCGCAGTCGAAGCCTCGATCGGAGTCGCGCTCTACCCGGACCATGGCACCGACGTCGACTCGCTTTTGCAGCGCGCCGACGTCGCGATGTACATCGCGAAGGAGGACAACTCCGCGTACGCGATCTATGACGCGTCGGCCGATCACTACGACCCCACGCGACTGACCCTCGTCGGCGAGCTGCGCCGCGCGATCGAGGAGCGCGAGCTCGTGCTCTTCTACCAACCGAAGGCGCTGCTCGAGACGAACGAAGTTCAGTCCGTCGAAGCGCTGATCCGCTGGCACCACCCGCAGCGCGGGCTCGTAATGCCGGACGACTTCATTCCCGTGGCGCAGCAGACGGGGTTGATCAAGCCGCTGACGCTCTACGTCGTCGCGCGCGCGCTCGAGCAGGTGCGTGCTTGGGAGGAGGAAGGACTGTCGCTGTCGGTTGCCGTCAACCTCTCGACCCGGAACCTCCTCGACATCGAGTTCCCGGATCAGGTGCAGCGATTGCTGAACCAGTGGAAGGTCGACCCGTCGCGACTCGAGTTCGAGATCACGGAGTCGACGATGCTCGCCGATCCGTTCCGTACGCGCTTCGTGCTCGAACGGCTGTCGCAGATGGGGATCCGGATCGCGATCGACGACTTCGGCACGGGCTACTCCTCGCTCGCGTACTTGAAGCGCTTGCCGGTGAACGAGATCAAGATCGACAGCTCGTTCGTCGTGAACATGTGCTCGAGCGAAGACGACGCGACGATCGTGCGCTCGACGATCGATCTCGGCCGCAACCTGGGCCTCGACGTCGTCGCCGAAGGGGTCGAGACCGCGGAGACCTGGAACCGGCTCAAAGAGCTCGGCTGCACCTCGGCTCAGGGTTACCTCCTCAGTGCGGCGCGACCGGCTGCCGATTTCCGCGAGTGGCTGCGCGCTCGCGAGCGATAGCGCCGGCGATACCCTCCGAACGTGGCGGACGCGTGGGAGGAGCGGTTCGAGGACTGGGCCCAAGGGTCGCATCAAGGCAGCGTCGACGCCGACGCGTTTCGGCGCCTCGCGCGCGAGCTCGCTGCGAAGCACGCCGCTGAGCGCGCCGAGGCATTCGAAGAGGTTGAGCAGCTCAAGCGCGAGCTCCGCGAGCGCGCCGCGACCATCGCCGCGCGCGAGCGTGACCTCGATCGAAAGAAACCCGCCCGCGATTCCACTCTCGACGATCAGCGAAAGGCGCTTGCGGAACGAGCCGCAGCGATCGCTGCGCGTGAGCGCGAACTGGATGCGCGCGAGCGAAAGCTCGAAAGCCGTGAGCGCGCAGACGCGAGCGAAGGCGCGCATTGGAAGCCGACGCTGCGGCGACGAGCAACGCGCGATCCCGTAACCGACCCAGAGCCTCCCGAGAGTCACGAAGCATCAATCGAAAGCGCGCGTGCAGCCGCGGCGCGAACGCAGGAGCTCGACACTCGCGCGTCCGCGCTCGACGCGCGCGAGCGCTTGCTCGCAGACGCGGAACGCGAGTCCGCTGCGTCACGCGATGAGGTGGCTTCCTCGCGCGCCGCACTGGACGAGCGCGAAGAGGCATTGCGAACGCTCGAGCGGGCGCTCGCAAACCAGCAAGAGAGCCTCGCCGCACGAGAGACAGAGCTCGCAGAGCAGCTCCAAGCGCTCGAACGCGAGTCGAACGATCTCGCCGAGCTCCGCGCGGAACTCGAGCGTCAAGCGGAGGAACCGGTGGCCGCGCCGGAACCGGAGCGGCCCGGCCTCACCCCGGACGAGCGCCGCCGCCGGCACGACCTCGAGACGCGCGAAGGGAAGCTCGCCGCACGAGAGCACGAGCTCGCACTCATTCGCCAAGGCCTCGACGCGGAGCGGAACGCCCTGCACGCACGTGAACGCGAGTTGCGAAGGCGCGAGGCCGAAGACGCACGCCGAACCTTTGCACCCCCGCTTCGGCCCCTCGGCTTCAACGAAGGCCTCGCGGCGTTCACCGCCACGCGAGGGCGTCGGCCGAAGCGGCGATAGCTCTTGACGAAACCGGGTACACGATCGCTGTGACCGCGGCCGACCTCATTCCGTCTTCGCCCACTCTCTCGAAGCTCCGCGAGAGTGCAGCCGATTGCCGTGCGTGTCCGTTGTGGGAGCGCGGAACACAGACCGTGTTCGGCGAGGGGCGGGCCGCGGCCGAGCTGATGTTCGTCGGCGAGCAGCCCGGTGACCAAGAGGACAAAGCGGGCCGTCCGTTCGTCGGCCCCGCCGGCCAGCTGCTCGATCGGGCGCTCGCGGAAGCCGGCATCGACCGCGACCGCGCCTACGTGACAAACGCCGTCAAGCACTTCAAGTGGGAGCCGAAAGGCAAGCGGCGAATCCACGCGAAGCCGACGTGGTCGGAAATCGCGGCGTGCCGTCCTTGGCTCGAGGCAGAGATCGCAGTCGTCGAGCCGCTCGTGGTCGTCTGCCTCGGCGCGTCAGCCGCGCAGTCGCTCCTCGGGAAGCAATTCCGTCTGACGAAGCACCGAGGCGAGTGGGTCGACTCCGAGCTCGCGGAGCACGTCACCGCGACGATTCATCCGAGCGCGATCCTCCGGCAACGAGACGACGAGAGCCGCGAAGCCGAGTTCGGACGCTTCGTGGACGATCTTCGTTTCGTTGCGAGCGCGCTCTCGGCGGATAGCCGCGCGTCACGAGGGCGGGTCGCGCCGCCGCAAGCTAACCGCGTGATCTGCTAGCTAGTCGCCCCAGTCGAAGTCGCGCGAACGACCCCAAAGCCCAAGCTCTTCGGGCTCGCGGTTGTTCTCGACGGTCTCTTCGCCGGGCCATGCCAACACGGGCTCTGCTGACGCAATCGGAGACTCGACGCCGTCCATCG
>JBKPRX010000186.1:0-6680 GCA_046734795.1 Actinomycetota bacterium | reverse complement strand
CCTCGCCGCTGCCCGCGCGGCGGCCGATCCAGCCGGCGAGCGCCGGCACGACGATGCCGCTGGCGA
Organism: Actinomycetota bacterium; assembly: GCA_046734795.1. Taxonomy (GTDB): domain Bacteria; phylum Actinomycetota; class Thermoleophilia; order Gaiellales; family Gaiellaceae; genus JBKPRX01. Next base: position 6,614 of record JBKPRX010000186.1, on the reverse strand, counting down.
CGAGGCCCGCGGCGAGGACGAGCGCGGCGCCCGGCAAGAACGCGGCGGTGACTGCGACCGAAACTGCTCCGGCGGCGAGCGCGACGAGGCGCGGTCCGACGCCGCGCAGATGCAGGTTCTGGAGTGAGTCGACGTCGGCGACCAGCCGCGAGACCAGGTCGCCGCGCCGATAGCCCTCGAGCTGAACCGGCACGAGCGGCTCGACACTCTCGTACACGCGCACGCGCGTCCGACCTAGGACGCGAAGCGCAAGGTCGTGCGACGCAAGCCGTTCGAAGTAGCGCGCGAGCGGCCTCGTCAGTCCGAAGAGCCGGACGCTCACGATCGCGACGGTGAGCGAGAGCACAGGCGGCTGTTCAGCCGCACGCGAGATGAGATAGCCGGCCGTGGCCATCAGTCCGACGCCACACAGAACCGTCGCCGCGCCGAGTGCCGCCGAGAGCGCGACGCGGGACTGCGGGGCTGCCGCGAGCGCGAGCACATCTCTGCGCTCGGTCCTCATGCAGCCTCCCGCGCCGAAAGCGTCGCCGCCCCGCCACGCTCGAGTACGACGATGCGGTCCGCACGTCGCACGAGCTCGGGGCGGTGCGCGATCAGGAGCACCATGCGCCTGCTGCTCAGGCGGTCGACCGCGCGGGCGACGACTTCGGCGCTTTCGGCGTCGAGGTCCGCAGTCGGCTCGTCGAGCACGACCAGCGGCGCGTCGCGCAGGAACGCGCGCGCAAGCGCGATCCGTCGGCGCTCGCCCGCCGAGAGCGGCCGGCCGCCGTCGCCGACGAGCGTTTCGTAGCCGTTCGGCAAGGCGCAGACGAAACCGCCCGCACCCGCGAGTGCGGCGGCAATGCGAACGTCGTCGTCACTTGCCGCGGCGCGGCCGAGCCGGATGTTCTCCGCAACCGTGCCGCGAAAGATCGTCGGATGTTGCGGCACCCAGGCCAGCTGCGTGCGCCAGCTCGGAGCGTCGCAACCGGCGAGGTCGACACCGCCGACGGTCACGCGGCCGGACGCCGGCACGGCCAGGCGAAGGAGCAGGCTCGCAACCGTGCTCTTGCCCGCGCCGCTCTCGCCGACGAGCGCGACCGTCTCGCCCGGGCGAAGCTCGAGGTCGAAGCCGTCCAGCACGAGTCCGTGCCGAGCTGGATACGCGAACGAGACCTGCTCGAAGCACACGGCCGCGGTCGCCGGCGATGGGGCACGCACCGTTCCGCTCGCTCGGCGTTCTTGTTCAGCCTCGACGAGCGCGAGCATCTGCTCGGCAACCGCCAGCCCGTCGGCGCTCGCGTGGAACTGCGCGCCGAGCTGGCGCAGCGGCTGGTACAGCTCCGGTGCAAGGACGAGCACGGTCAGTCCGGCTTGGAGGCCGAGACCGCCGCCGACGAGGCGCACGCCGACGGTCACCGCGACGAGCGCGACGCCGAGCGTTGCGGCGAGCTCGAGCGCCGAGCCCGAGAGGAACGAGACGCGCAGCGTCCCCATCGTCGCGGCGCGGTACTGGTCGCTCACCTCGGCGATCCGCCGCCCTTGCGCGCGGCTTTGGTTCAGGAGCTTCAGCGTCGGCAGGCCGCGCACGATGTCGAGGAAGTGCGTCGAGAGAAGCCGCAGCGCGAGCCAGCGCTCGCGTGTGCGCTCCTCGGTGTAGCGGCCGATCAGCCACATGAACACCGGCACGAGCGGCAGCGTCAAGAGCATGACGAGTGCCGAGGTGAGGTCGACGGCGCCGACCCAACCGAGGATTGCGAGCGGGACGACGCACGCCAGGACGACCTGCGGCAGGTACCGGCCGAAGTACGCCTCGAGGCTGTCGACGCCCTGGACGCCGGCCGCTGCGATCTCGCCTGCCTCGACGCCGTCGAGCGCTGCGGGCTCCGTCCGAAGGCGCCGCTCGAAGAGCTCGAGCCGAAGCTCCGAGAGCACGTCTGACGCTGCGCGTGCGCCGCAGACCTCGAAGGCCCACGAGAGCAGACCGCGTCCGGCGAACGCAAGCATCAGTAAGACGAGCTCGAACGCGACTTCGCCGAGCGACGCGCCGCCGAATGCGCGCGCGACGACGTGTGCGAACAACGTCGCCTGAAGGAGAACGAGCAGCGCGTTCGCGACGCCGAGGACGATGTCGACCCCGAGCAGCCGCCGGACCGGCCGAGCGCGTCGAACGAGGCGCGGGTCGAGCGCGCGCACGCCTAGGCCTCTGGCTGAGCCCGCAGCTCGGAGCGCGCGTCCGGCACCAGTTCATCTCCGCCGAGTCGGTGACGGAAGACGCGGTACGTCCAAGCCTGGTACACGAGCACAACCGGAGTGACGATCAGCGCGACGACGCTCATCACCGCGAGCGTGTAGTGCTCCGAAGCCGCGTCGCTGACCGTCAGGCTGTTGCCGAAGCCCGGGTCCGAGACCATCACGCGCGGATAGAGGCTCGCAAAGAGCGTGACGACAACGCTGACCGTCCCGACCGCGCTGAGAGCGAACGCGACGCCGCTCCGACCGGCGTAGACGAGGAGGCCGGCGACAGCGAACGCAGCAATGGCGATCACGGCCGGCAGCACCGGCGGAAAGACGTTCTTGTCGTTCTTGTCGACCGCGACGGCGACGGTCCAGATCACAAAGCCCGCGGCGAGCGCGACAGCCGGGATCGCGAGTGACCGCGCCGCGCGGCGGGAGCACTCGCAGAGATCGCCCGTTGTCCGCAGCGTCAGGAAGATCGCGCCGTGGAAAGCGAAGACGAGCACGAACGCGATCCCGCCGAGAACGGTGTAGCCGGTGAAGAGATCCCAGAGGTTGCCGGTGTAGTTGCCGGAGGAGTCGATGGGCAAGCCGTGGAGCAGGCTCGAGAGCCCGATTCCCCAGACGAGGGCGATGCCCGCGCTGCCGCCGGCGTTCGCCCAGAGCCAGACGTTCCGCCAGCGCGTTCCCTCGCCTTTCGACCGCCATTCGAACGAGACGACGCGGACAATCAGGAAGAAGAGGACGAGGAGCAGGGCGAGATAGAAGCCCGAGAACATCGTCGCGTACCAGGCCGGGAACGCAGCGAAGGTCGCGCCGCCCGCGACGACGAGCCACACCTCGTTGCCGTCCCAAACCGGCCCGATCGTGTCGAGCATCGTGCCGCGCTCGCGCTCGTCGCGCGGGACGAACGGCAGCAGCATTCCGACGCCGAAGTCGAAGCCCTCGAGCATCAGGTAGCCGCTCCAGAAGAACGCGATCAACACGAACCAGAGGATCTGGAGGTTCATCCGAAGCTCACCGCCGGTGCGGGCACCTCCTCGCGCGGCACCGGCCGGTCGGGTCGCGCGTAGCGGCGCATCAGCACGAAGTCGGTCACGCCGAGGATCGCGTAGAGCGCGATGAAGAAGCCGAGGCTGATGCCGAGCCACGTCGTGCTGACGTTCGGCGAGTTCGCTTGGCTCGTCTTCAGCAGCCCTTGCACGATCCACGGTTGGCGCCCCATCTCGGTGAGGACCCAGCCGGCCGAGGCGGCGACGAACGGCAGAGCGATCGCAGCAAGTGCCGTCCGTTGGAACCAGCGCGCACGCTCGAGCTTCTTCTTCCAGTAGAGCCACGCGCCGAGCGCAGCCACCAGGAACATCAGCACCCCGGCGTAGGCCATCACGCGCATCGACCAGTAGACGACCTTGACGTTCGGCATGTAGTTGCCGCGGCCGTACTTGCGTTGCTCCTGCCCCTGCAGCTCGGTGAGCCCCTGAACCTGGCCGCTGAACGAGCCGGTCGCCATGTACGACAGGACTCGCGGGACTGTGATCGCGAAGCTGGGCGTCTCGTCCTGCTCGGAGAACCCGCCGATCTGGAAGAGCGAGAAGCCGCAGGGCTCGCAGGTCTTCCACTGTGCCTCGGAGGCCGCGATCTTCATGCTCTGGGCGCTCGTCACGGCCGCGCCGAAGCGGTTGCCGACGACGAGCTGCAGCAGCGTCACCGGGACCGCGACGATCAACGCCAGCTTCACGGCCTTACCGAACAGCTCGACCTCGTGACCGCGCAGGAACTGCCAGCAGCAAACGCCGAGCACGAGGATCGACCCGAAAATCAGGCCGGCGAGGATCGTATGCACGTAGGCGCGGAGCGCGAACCCATTCGAGAGGAGCGCCCAGACACTCGTCAGCTGCGCCTCGCCGTTCACGATCTTGTAGCCGACCGGGTGCTGCATCCACGAGTTGGCGACGAGGATGAAGTACGCAGACGCCCAACTTCCCACCACGACGATCCAGATCGTCGCGAGGTGCAACCGCGGTGAGAGGCGGTTCCAGCCGAAGATCCACAGACCGAGGAACGTCGATTCGAGCATGAACGCAGCCAGGCCCTCGATCGCGAGGGGCGCCCCGAACACGTTGCCGACGAACTTCGAGTAGACGGACCAGTTCATCCCGAACTCGAATTCCTGCACGAGCCCGGTCGCGACGCCGATCGCGACGTTGATGAGCAAGAGCGTCCCGAAGAAGCGCGTCAGCCGCAACCAGGACTCGTCCCCGGTTCGGTGCCAGAGCGTCTGCATGATCGCGACGAGTGGCCCGAGCCCGAGCGTGAGCGGAACGAACAGAAAGTGGTACAGGGACGTGGTCGCAAACTGCGCGCGCGCGAGGTTGACGACTGTCGAGGCGAAGAGCGTCATCCCGTCGAATCCGTTACTTCGATCTGCTCAGAGCCATCGACTCGTCGCTCACGCCGAGCCGTTGACGCAGGTGGTCTCCGACGCGAATGGCGTTTGCCATCGCCGTCAGGGCCGGGTTCACGGCACTGATGCTCGGGAAGAAGCTCGTGTCGACGACGTAGAGATTGTCGACCTCGTGAGCCTTGCAGTCGACGTCGAGCACCGAGTCGGTGCGATCGGCGCCGAACCGGCACGTGCCCGCCTGGTGCGCACAGCCCGCGACCGGGATGTCGTTCTTCATGTACGCGAACCGGTGAATCAGGTGGCCCTCGTTCATGTTCAGCTTCCCGAGCATCGACCTGAGCTGTTCGAGCAGCTTCTGCTTCGGGACGTCGTTCGTCGACTTGTACGCGAGCGTGAGCTTGCCGTCGCCGTCGACCGTCACGCGGTTGTCCGGCCGCGGTAGATCTTCGGTCGAGAGCCAGAAGTCGATGGCATGACGCGCGATGCGGTCGAGGCTCCACTCGGGCGCGAGCTTCGTCTCGCGCGGCTTCTCACCTCTGAACATCTGCGACTGCGACTTGCCGACCATCTGGATGTTCCCCAGCGGATAGTCCGCGTCCGGCCCGCTGAAGTAGAAGTCGTTGAGCGCGAGCGTCTTCTGGAAGATGGTCGGGTTCTCTTCACGCGACAGCGCGAGCACGGCTGCGCTCGCGTGGAACATGTAGTTCCGGCCGACCTGGTCGGAGCCGTTCGCAAGTCCGTTCGGGTGCTTGTCGTTGGCCGAGGCCAGCAACAGAGCCGCCGAGTTCGCAGCGCCGCACGAGACGACGACGATGTCGGCGGAGACACGCTCCGTCTTGCCGTCGCGCTCGATCACGACGCTCGTGACGTTCTTTCCGCTCGCGTCGGTCTCGAGCTTCACCGCGCGCGAGTTCGTCCACAACGTGACGTTCGGGTGCTCGAGCGCGGGTCGTACGCCGAGCACGTCGGCGTCGGACTTCGCGTGCACCAAACAAGGAAAGCCGTCGCAGCTCGCGCAGCGGACGCACGCGCTGTACGGCGGGTTGCTCTCGTCGAGCATGATCCCGCACGGCGCGTGGAACGGGTGGTAACCGGCGGCGGCTAGATCGTCTGCAAGGAGCTGGATCCGCGGCTCGTGCGAGACCGCCGGGTGCGGGTACGGCGCGCTCGCCGGCGGCTCCGTCGGATCTTCGCCTCGGGCGCCGTGCACCTGGTACATCTGCTCCGCGCGCGTGTAGTAGGGCTCGAGCTCGTCGTAGGAGATCGGCCACGCGGGCGAGACGCCGTCGTGGTGCTGCAGCTCGCCGAAGTCCTCCGCGCGAAAGCGGTAGAGCGCGGCACCGTAGAGCTTCGTCGCACCGCCGACGAAGTAGTGGATCTGCGGCTGGAACGCCTTCCCGCGCTCGTCGTACCACGTATCCGGAGAGACGTAGCGGTTGTCGACGAACACGCTTCCGGCGGACCAGTTTTGCGGCTCGCGCGGCAGCCAGTCGCCTCGCTCGAGCAGCAAGATCTGCTTCCCGGTCGGCGCGAGCTCGCGCGCAAGCGTTCCACCGCCGGCACCGGTTCCGATGATGATGACGTCACAGGCGTCCATTCACTTGCCCTCCTTGCTCGAGACGGTGGCCGTCAGCGCGACCTCGCAACTTCCGTTCTGCGACGCGCGTGCGCGCGGGCCTTTCCGTTGACCTCGACTCTGCCGCGGCCGAACGCGTCGACACGACCCCAGCGACCTGGGATGTCGAGCAGCTCGAGGCGACCGATCGTCGTCGGGAGCGCCGGGTCGATGACGAGATGCTCGCCCTGCGGCTCGAGACCGAGCATCGTCCGCAGAAAGAGCAGTGGCGCACCCGTCGACCACGCCTGCGGGCTGCAGGCAGTCGGATACTGGACCGGGTACTTCGTGGCCGAACGCTCGTAGCCGCCGAAGGCTTCGGGCAGCCGGCCTTCGAAGAACTCGGCCGCGTCGAGGATTCCGGCTGCGATCTGCGCG
>JBKPRX010000185.1:0-11956 GCA_046734795.1 Actinomycetota bacterium | reverse complement strand
TACGGGCGCGCTGCGTGCGGCAGAACGCGGCGCGAGCCTCTTCATGACGCCGATCCGCGTTGCATACGTGCAGTCGCACCTCTCGTACGGGTCGGTCGAGGAGTACCTGCACTCGCTCGTCGATCGCGTCGACCGCGAGCGCTGCGAGCCGTGGCTCGTGTGCTCCGACCATCCGTCGCTCGAGCCGCTGCAGCAGGCCGCGGGCTTCGACGGGCGCGTCGTCGTCGTTCCCGGCGGAGCCTCGCTGCCGCGCTTCCTCGCGACGCGCGCGCGCGCGCTGCGGTCGATCGACCCCGGGCTCGTGCATTGCGCGGACCTCGACGCGCCCGGGATGCTCGCCGCCGCGCGGCGTCGCTGCGTCGTCACGTACAACACGCCGGAACTGCGTCCCCACTACAACGCCGCCGGCCGCGTCGCCATGCGCGCGGCCTGGGCGACGAAGCCGTGGGTCGTGTTCACGTCGGAGCGAGACCGGGAGACCGGTGTCGCGCTCGACGCGATACCGCGGGAGCGCACGGACGTCATTCCCTACGGGGTCGACACGGCGCGCTTCGCGCCGGGCGATCGCACGGAGGCACGCGCCGCGCTCGGTCTCTCGCCTGAAAGCCATGTCGTCGGGACGGTCGGCCGGCTGAACGCGCAGAAGGGCCACACGTATCTGCTGCAGGCGGCCGAGCAGCTCGCGGAACGACGGTCCGACATCGAGTGGGTGATCGCCGGCGACGGCGAGCTACGGGACCGGATCGAGGACGAGGCGCGCCTCCGGGGACTCGAGCAGCACGTTCGCTTCCTCGGCCACCGCGACGACGTGCCCGAGATCCTGGCGGCGCTCGACGTCTTCGTCCTGTCGTCGAACTTCGAGGGGATGTGCTTCGCCGTCGCGGAGGCGCTCGCGGTCGGGGTGCCGGTGGTGGCGACGGACGTCGGAGGCGTGAGCCAGAGCGTGGTCGGCGGCGAGACCGGGCTGCTCGTGCCACCGCGGGACGCGACTGCGCTCGCCGGTGCGATCGAGCGCCTCGTCGACGACGCCGACGAGGCGAGCCGCCTCGGCCGCGCGGGACGGAGGCGCGTGGAGGAGCTGTACGACCTCTCGAAGATGGCCGCCGCGACCGAACGGCTGTACGCCCGCGTCCTCGCCGCGTGAGCTTCGTCCTCTGCTACCACGCAGTGTCGGCCGACTGGCACGACCCGCTGTCGGTCGCGCCGCGGACGCTGGCGCGCCAGGTCGCCGCGGCACGCCGGTTCGGCTGGGAGCCGACGACACTCGCCGGCGTGGTCGGCGGCCGCCGCCGCGCGTTCCACGTCACCTTCGACGACGCGTTCCGCAGCGTCACGGCAGCGCTGCCGGTGCTCGCTCGCGCCGGCGTACCGGCGACCGTGTTCGCGTGCACCGAGTTCGCCGGCCGCACGCTCGACCTGCCGCCGCTCCGAGCCGTGCCCGCCGAGCACGGGCACGAGCTCACGACGCTTTCGTGGGACGAGCTGCGCGACGCAGTGGAGCGCGGCGTCGAGGTGGGATCGCACACGCGCCGTCACTTCGACCTGCGCGGCCTGTCGGACGAAGCGCTGCAGGACGAGCTCGCGACGTCGCGCGAGCAGATCGAGAGCGAGCTGGGACGGCGGTGCCGGTACCTCGCATATCCGTACGGCCAGTTCGATCGCCGCGTCCAGCTCGCGGCCGGGCGCGCCGGCTACGACGCGGCGGTCGGCCTCGTCGGTGTCGGCAACCTCGGCGGGAGGTTCGGGATCCCGCGCGTCGACGCCACGCGCGACGACGGGCCGCTGCGGATCGCCTTCAAGAGCACTCGCGCGTGGCCGCTCGTGGTGCCGCCGCTGCGACGACTGCGCGGGCTGCGCGCGCGGCTCACGTAGCCTAGGCGCCCGTGAAGCGCTCGCTCCTCCAGCTGCTGCGCTCGCCGGCCGACGGGTCCGAGCTTCGCCTCGTCGACGAGAAGGTCAGCGGCGACGAGATCACGGGTGGGCTCCTCGCCGACGCGGCTGGCGGCGAGTTCCCGATCGAGGACGGGCTGCCGCTCTTCGCGGCCGACGGAGCGGACGACCCGACGTTCTCCTTCAAGTGGGCGATCATCGGCGATACATACGGCCACGAGCAGGCGACGAGGGCGAATCGGCGCGCCTGGTACCTCGAGCGCTTCGGGTACGGCGACGAGGAGGCGCTTGCGAAGACCGTGCGGGGCAAGCTCGTCCTCGACGCCGGCTGCGGCAGCGGCGTCGACACGAGCATGTTCGCCGACTGCGGCGCGCGGGTCGTGGCCGTCGACCTGAGCCGCGAGGCCGCGGGCGCGACGTACAGGCAGGCGGGCGGCCGCGACAACGTGCACGTGATCCAGGGCGACGTGCAGCGGCTGCCGTTCGCTCCGGGGACGTTCGACTACGTGTCGTCCGACCAGGTGCTGCACCACACCCCCGACACGTTCAACTCGTTCGAAGCGATCCGCCGGCTGGCCAAGCCGGGCGCGCGCGTGCTGATCTACGTGTACCGGCAGAAGGGCGCGATCCGGGAGTTCGCCGACGATTTCATTCGCGAGCGGACGACGAAGATGAGCGCCGAGGCCTGCTATGCGTTCTGTCGCAGCATCACCGAGCTCGGCCGCGCGCTCACGAACGTGCACGCCGAGGTCGACGTCCCCGAGGCGATCCCGATGCTCGGGATCGAAGCGGGAGCGCAGGACGTCCAACGCTTCGTCTACTGGAACGTCCTGAAGTGCTTCTGGAACGACGACTACGACTTCGAGACGAACGTCATCGTCAACTTCGACTGGTACCACCCGCACTACGCGTACCGCCACACGGTCGACGAGGTCAAACGCTGGTTCGGCGAGCTCGGGCTCGTGATCGAGCGCGTCGACGAGAGCCTCAGCGGGATCTCAGTCGTCGGGCGCGCCTGACGCGTAGAGAAACGTCTCGAGGCGCTCCGCGAGCACGCGCCAGTCGTAGTGCTGCTCGGCCACCTTGCGCGCGCGCGCGCCGAGGTCATCCGCACGAGCAGGATCGCGCAGGAGCTCGAGCACCCGCTCGGCGAAACCGCTCATGTCGGCGCCGGCGAGCAGGCCGATCTCGTGCTCGCGGACGACACGGCCGAGCTCGCCGATGTCGCAGGCGACGACCGGCCGGCCTGCGGCCATGTAGTCGCCGAGCTTGATCGGCCACCGCGCCCGGTTGAACGGCGTGTCGACGTACGGGACGAGGGCCACGTCCGCCGCCGCGACCCACCACTGCACCTCGTCCGGCGGGACAGGTCCGGTGTCCAGGACTGCGGACACGCCCTCCCGGGCGGAGTCGCGCGGGCCGACGAAGACGAAACGCGCGTCCGGCAACTCCTTCGTGATTCGCTCGATCATCGGGTGGAGCAGCCTCGACTCGGGGCCGCCTCCGGCGGAGACGTACACGCAGACGGGCGCGTTCGACGGCAGACCGACGCGCGCACGCGCCTCGTGCTTCGTCCGCATCTCGACGCGCTCCACGTCCGCGCCCGAGGGGAGGAACAGGATCTTCCGCGGGTCGAGCCCCCACCCGAGCGTGTCCTCCTCGAGCACGCGGCTGATCGTCGTCACGGCGTCCGCGCGCGCAGGCAGCTCGCGCTCCCACCGCTCGCCGTACTCGATCCACCACTCGAGCCGGGTACCGCGAAAGGCCGTCTCCAGCAGGGCGCCGCGTTTCAGGTCGTCGCGGTCCGCATGGTGGATCCGGGCGCTCCGCAGCCGCTTGCTGATGAAGAACGGGATCGCGGCGTCAGGCTGTGCTCCGAACGCCATCAGCACGTCGGGCCGTCGGAGCGTTACGTCCAGTACACGCGGAACGATGTCGAGCACACCGATCTCACCGAGATGCACGCGGCCGAGAACGCCGCGCGGCGTCGCGATCACGTTCACGCCCTCCTCGCGCCGCCGGTGAATGCGGAACCGGGCCGACGCGTGCTTGGTGAAGAGCGCGACGTCGTGGCCGCGGGCGGCAAGCCCGCGCCCGAGATGGAAGCATCGCCAGTACGTCCCGGCGCGCTCGACGTTGTGGTTCAACATCACGATGCGCATCGCTCAGCGCCGCAGGATTCGGTGATACGTCTCACGCGTGCGCGCCGCGACCAGGAGCGGATCGTGCCAGCGCTCGACGAACGCGCGCGACCGCGCACCGAGGTCGGCGAGGTCGCCCGCGAGGCACCGGCGGAGAACGCCGGTGATCGTGTCAGGCCGTGCGTCGACCACCGGCAGCTCGGCGCGCAGCTCCGCGGGGACCCTTTCGAGGTCGCTCTCGCGGACGTACGCGATCACGGGTCGGCCCAGCGCCATCAGCTCGACGGCGACACCGCCGTACCAGCCTGCGAGCAGCTGGTCGACGAGGAGGTGCGCCCGCTCGTACGTGCGCCGCGCCTCCGTACGAGAGACGCTCTCGACGAGCTCGAAATCGAACTCCACGCCCTCCTCGCGCAGCCGCTCGACCGCGTCGAGCACGAAGCGCGTCCCCTTGCCGCTGCGATCGGTCGGTGCGTGCAGCACGAGCGGCGGTCCCGCCGGGAGCGGCAGCGGCGTCCACGAAGCAATGTCGACGCTCGCGTACGGCAGGAACTCCGCGCGCGCCGGCAGCACGCGCAACAGGTCTGGGTTCAGCGCGAAGACGGCGTCCGCGTGGCGATCGACAAGGCGGATGCGCCGCCGGCGATGCTCGTCACCGCTCGGCGTGTAGTACCCGGGTTCGCCGTGACTCGCGATCGAGAGGTCGAAGTGAGCGCGCGAGTAGTCGCCCTGCCGCGCGTCGTCCCCCTGATACGTCACGACGACCGCCTTCCCCGCGCGTTTCAGCAGCGGCAGATCGCGGAGCTCGACGATTCGCGCGTATCCGCCGTACAGACGCGCGCGCCACGACGCGGGCGGCTCGTCGGGCGGAACCGGCGTCAGCGTGCGGCCGAAGTTGAAGTGCACGACGTCGAAGTCGCGGAGAGCCCGACGGAAGAGGCCGACCCGCTTCGCCTCGCGCCGGAGCAGCCGGTCCGCCGGCGCGAACAGCACCTCGTCCGTTTCGTAGGCGAAGACGGTCTGCTCGAACGCCACCGAGACGCTTTCGAGCCCGAGCTCCCGCTCCGCCCGGGCCAGCTGCTGCGCGTTGCCCCCGACCAGCTCGGGGCAGTGCAGCACCCGGATCGGCTTCATGCAGCCGGCAGACGACTGCCGACGATACGGCTCAGGCCTTCGCGCAGGCTCACGCGCGGCACGACGCCGAGCGTCTCGCGCATCCGGGCGTTGTCGCCGACGAGCTCGCCGGACTCGCCGTCCACGTGCTCGACGACCGCTCGGACTCCCGCGACGTCGCCGATCAGCTCGACGAGCTCGGTCACCGTGATCGCCTCGTCGCCCGCGACGTTGAACACGCCGGAGCTCGAGAAACCGAGCGCCGACTCGATGACGCGCACGGCGTCGTCGACGTAGATCGGGTTGATGCGCAGGCCCGGATCGCCGTGAACCGTCACGACGTCGCCGCTCGTGACGCGCTCGACGAGCGTCGGCACGAGCATGCGTTCCTGCCCCGGGCCGTACACGGCGAACGGCCGCAGGATCACCGTGGAGAAGAACTCGCCGTAGCTACCGACGAGCAGCTCGCCCGCATACTTTGAGCCGAAGTAGAAGCTCGACGGCTCGACGGGATCGGTCTCGACGAGAGGCCTGCCCCGCGGCGCGTACACACCGCCCGTGGACGCGAAGACGAAGAACCGGGCCTCGGCGCGCCGCGCGTACTCGAGCAGCTCGAACGTGCTGCGCGTGTTCACCGCGAACACGTCCGGCGCGCCCTCGGGGAACTCGCGGTAGCGCCGCGACTGCGCGAGGTGGACCACCGCGTCAACGTGTTCCGGCAGCCGCGCGGCCGCCAGCGGCGCCGTGAGATCGTGCTCGACCCATTCGACGCCCGGCGACTCGCGCCCGCGCGCACGCACAAGCGCAACGAGCTCGTGGCCGCCCTCGTTCGCCTCCAGCAGGCGGCGCCCGACGAAGCCGTTGGCGCCCGTGACGAGCAAGCGCATCAGACGAGCGCCTCCACGTAGCCCTTCGCCGCGCGGAACACCGTCAGCCCTCCGACGAGTAGCAGCACCGCGACGATTGCCACGTAGAGCAAGCCGCCGGCGCTCGGCCACACGCCCGCCACGAAGATCGCGCGGTACGACTGGACGAGGTGGTAGATCGGGTTCAGGCGCGTGAGCGTGCGCAGGAACGGCGGCATGTTCGCGATCGAGTACAGGATCGGCGTCATCAGCGTCACGAACTGGAGCAGGATCGGGAGGATCAATCCCATGTCGCGGATGAACGCGGTGACGATCGATAAGACGAGCCCCGCACCGAGGGTGAGCGCGACCTGCAGCACGAGCAACAGCGGGAAGCACACGAGGCTCCACCCGACGGAGAAGCCCGAGATCGCGACGAAGACCCCGAGCACGGCCATGCTGACGCCCATGCTGATCAGGCTCACGAGCACGGCAGTCAACGGCAGGAGCTCGAGCGGGAAGATGACGTTCTTCACGATGTCGGAGTGCCGCAGCAGCGAGCTCGAGCTCATGACGATGCCCTCCTGCATCGCGAGCCAGCCGCTCATCCCGGCGAGCACGAAGATCACGTAGTCGAAACGACTCGCCTCGATCCCACCGGTCGGACGGACCTTGAAGATCACCGTCACGAGCACGACGTAGACACCGACCTGCACGAGCGGGTTGATCAGCGCCCAGTACGCGCCGGCGAGCGAGCCGACGTACCGCATCTGCAGCTCGTGCCGGAGCTGTGTGCGTAGGAGCTGCATGCGCGTGCGCCACCTGCTCGCGGCCTGAGGCGGCGCGGTCGTGGACGTGGGCGTGGACGTGGTCGTGCTCGTCACCGCGCCACCGCCGCGGGCAGCGCACGCCACTCGACGGGCTGGTGGTAGCCCGCGGGGTACGCGTGCAGGTCGTCGTGCACGGCGAACACACGCCGGGCCTCGGCGAGCGCGACGCCCGCGCCGTCGCGCAGCTGCAGCTGCACCTCGTAGGTGAAACGGCCGAGCCGCAGCGGGTCGACCCGCGCGCGAAGGCTCGACGCGCCCGCCGGCAGCGATAGGCCGTGTCGGTCGTCGACGAGCGCGCGTACGCCGTCGAAGCGCACGACCTCGAGCCGCGCGTGCACGCCGCGGACAGCCTCGCGCGCGGTCACCTGCGCGATCACGTCGAACGGCTCCTCGAGCTTGTAGAGGAAGCGCTCCTCGCCGTCCGACTCGCAGCGCAGCGAGTCGATGACGACGCGGTCGTCGAGCGTCTGGAGCCGCTCGCGCCGGCCGAAACGCCGCGTCAGCTCGACCTCGGCGAGCTCGTGCGCGACCTCGCGGTACGCCTCCGCAACCGAGGCCGGGTCACCGTCGGCGCCGACGCGCCCGTCGTGGATCCAGAGCGCGCGCTCGCACATCTCGCGGATGGCGCTCAGGTCGTGCGAGACGATGACGACGGTGGCGCCGCGCGCACACAACTCCCGCACGCGGACGCGGCACTTGAGCGCGAACCCGACGTCGCCGACGGAGAGCGCCTCGTCGATGAGCAGGATGTCCGGGTCGACGCTCGTGACGATGCTGAACGCGAGCCGCGCGCGCATGCCGGTCGAATACGAGCGCACGGGCAGGTCGACGAAACGGCCGATGTCCGCGAAGTCGAGGATGTCCTCGAGCTTGGCGTCGACCTCGTCGTCCGACATCCCGTAGAGCCGGCCCATGTAGCGGACGTTGTCGCGGCCGGAGCGGTCGAGCACCAGACCCGTGGCGATCTCGAGGATCGCAGTCACCTTGCCGGAGACCTCGACCGTGCCCCGTGTCGGCTTCGACAGGCCGGCGACGATGCGCAGCAGGGTGCTCTTGCCGGCGCCGTTCGCGCCGATGACGCCGACGACCTGACCGCGCGGGATCTCGAACGAGATGCTGTCGAGCGCAACGACGCGGCCGCGGAAACCGCGCGCGTGCGAGCGCTCCGTCGTCGGCCGGCGCCCGATCGCGCCGAGCGTGTTGCCGACGAGCGCGCTGATGCGGTGGCGCGCGAGCGAGTACTCCTTGCGCAGCTCGTGCGTGCGGATGGCGAAGGACGTGCTCACGCCGCCGCGACCTCCCACCGCACGGGCAGCCGCACGAGCGCGCCGTCGCGGGCGCCTTCGACGAAAACGTCGGTGTCGTGGCCGGTCTGCGCGCTCCACATGTCGAAGTAGTCGACCGGAAACGGCCCCTGCGCGGGGTCGGCGAGGCAGACCCAGTACTGGTAGCGGCCCGGCGCGAGCGGGACCTCGCCGTAGTGCAGCTCCACGACGCCGCTGCCGCCCGCGGTGTCGAAGAACAGAGCATCGTCACCGCTCCACGCGGAGAACACCGTCTCGCCGTTCGACGCGTTCATCCAGCCGCTGATCAGCGCGAAGCTGGAAGCGCCGTCGCCCTCCCAGCGAAACCGGATCGTGAGCGGGTCGCCCGGCCCCAACGAGCGCGTCGCGTTGCCGTCCGCGCCGATGAACTCGAGCGACGTGATGCGCAGGCGCTTGTTCAGCTCGAACGCATTGAGCTCGGCGAAGTACTCGTTCATGAGGTCCGTCGGAACGCCCTCGCGGCGAACCTGCCCGTGCTCGAGCCACACGATGTGATTGCACAGCCGGAACGTGTGCACCGCGTTGTGCGAGGCGACGAGCGCCGCGCGGCCGCCGCGCACGAGCTCCTCGATCCGGCGGAACGACTTCGCGGCGAAGAACTCGTCGCCGACGGCGAGCACCTCGTCCACGAGCAGCACCTCCGGCTGGAACGACGTCGCGATCGAGAACGCGAGCCTGATCCTCATGCCGCTCGAGTAGCCCTGGATCGGCTCCTCGTCGACGTCCCACAGCTCGGCGAAGTCGATCACGCTGTCGACGAGGTCTTCGATCCGGTGCTTCGGGAAGCCGACGAGATTGAGCTTCTGCCGGGCGTTCTCGCGCGCGCTCAGGAAGGGGCTCAGCCCGGCCGAGAGCTCGATGAGCGGGTAGACCGAGCCGCGCCGCTCGACGCGCCCCGTCGTCGGCGTGGCGATGCCGGCCGCGACACGCAGGAGCGTGCTCTTGCCGGCCCCGTTCCTACCGATGAGGCCGATCACCTGTCCGCGTTCGAGCTCCAGCGAGACGTCGTCGAGCGCGACGACATGCTCCCGGTGATGCGGACGCACGAGGTCGAGCGGCGTGCGGAAGATCGGATAGACCTTCCTCACGTTCCTCAGCTCCAGGACCGGGAGCTCGCTCACGCCCGCACCTCTGCCTCACGCGGCCCCATGCCGAAACCTCTGAAGATCGAGTCGAACATCCCGCCCACTGCCTCGAGTGAGTGATTCGCCTCGACGTACTCGCGGCCTCTGCGCCCGAGCTCCTCGCGACGGTCGGGATCGGCCACGAGCTCGCGCAGGACGTCCTTGATCTCGAGCGGCGGCGTGTTGACGAGCGGGCAGTTCTTCGCGGTGGCGTAGAGCGAGTGCAGCCGGAGCAGGTCCGGCCGCAGGTAGCACAGCACGGGCTTGCCCATGCTCATCGCCTCGATCGCGAACATCGCGTACCACCCGATGATGAACTGGTCGGCCACGATGTCGGCGTACGCCATCCGCTCGTGGATCTTGGTGTTCGGCACGCGCTCGAGCAGCTCGAGCTCGATCGGCACACCCTCGGCGGCGAGCTCCTCGCAGGCGCGGACGAGAAAGCTCGTGCCCTTGATCGTCCGGTGGTTCGGCGCGTGCAGGACGACGACCGTGTCGCGGCGCTGACGCGTGGACGAGGGCAGCCACCGGCTCATGTCGATCGCGAAGTGCCCCACGCTCAGGCGATCCCACCACGGCATGTAGTCGACCCAGTCGACGCCGCTCACGATGTGATCCGCGTGCTGCGAGAGGTACTCGAGCTCCGCGAGCGTGCGCTTCTCGTCGCGCACGTAGTCGGGGTAGTCCTGCGCGAGCGCGTGCTTGTACAGGAGGTTCCGCGCGCGGTGTGCGACCTGGACGTCGCCGCCGTACGCGATCATCACGACCTTCTTGCCGGCGCGATGCAGCAGCTTCAACTCGCTGTACTTCAGCCGCGTGTAGCGCAGGATCATCGACGATGCGTAGAAGACGAAGACGTCGCAGCGCTGGAGCGCCCAGAGAAACGTGTAGTAGGACACGACGCGGCGCTTGAGCCCGTTCGGCAGCAGTTTGCCGAGCTTCGACTGGTCGAGGAGCTCCCAGCTCGTGTGATCGAAATCACTGCGTGCGGTGAGGAAGTACAGCTCGTCGACGACGCTCACGCTGTCGTACCCGTACAGCCCGAGCGCCTGCTGGTGGTACTTGATGCTGATGAGCGGGATCGTTCCCCAGAACACGCGCGGCCTCTCACGCTTCCGGCGGCGCTCGCGCCGGATCGTCAGGAGGATCCACGGGTACAGGACGCCGAGCAGCAGCGTCTCCGTGAACAGGTGGCGGAAGTGCGCGCCGCGGTTGCCGCGCAATGTCAGCACCTTGAAGCCGGCCTGCCAGGCTCTCACGCCGGCGCCTCCCACAGGGTCCTGAACAGCTCGTCGAGCGTCGCGGCCACGGCCTCCAGAGAGTGATGGTTGCGGACGTACTCGCGGCCGCGCCTGCCGAGCTCGTCGCGGCGCGCCGGGTCTGCGACGAGCCGACGAAGCTCGTCTTGGACCTGCTCGGGCGGCGTGTTCACGACCGGGCACTCGCCGGCGAACGAGAAGAGGACGTAAAGCTCGCGCAGGTCGTCGCGCAGGTACGACAGCACGGGCTTCTGCATGCTCATCGCCTCGACGGCGAGCGGACCGTACCAGCCGCTCACGAACTGCTCGGCGACGACGTCGGCCTCAGCGATGAGCCGCCGGCGTTCGTCGCCGCTCGGCTCGTCGACGATGCGTAGATCGACCGCGTCGTCCTCGCAGGCGTCGACGAGGAACTCCGTTCCCCGCGGCTCGCCGTCCCGCACGTGCAGCACGGTCAGCGGTCCGTCGGGCCGCTCGGAAGCGACGGGCTCCCACTCGTTGACGTCAACCGCGTACGGCAGTGCGCTCAGGCGGTCCCACCACGGCATCGAGTCCACCCAGTCCGCGCCGGACACGACGACGTCCGCGTTGCCGAGGACGTACTCGAGCTCGCGCCGGCGCTCGCCCTCGGCGCGCGCGTACGCAGGCTGCTCGACCGAGAGTGCGTGCTTGAAGAGCAGGTCTCGAGAACGGCTCGGGAGCCTCACCTCGGAGCCGCGCGGCAACACGACCAGCTTGCGGCGCGCCTTGCGCAACAGCTGCAGCTCGTGATGCGCGAGCGGCGTGTCTCGGAGAAGCGATCGGTGCGGCGAGAGCACGACGACGTCGCATTCCCGCAGTGCCCAGCGAAACGTCGAGTAGCGCCCGCGCGGCGGCTCGGGAAAACGGTCGTCGACCTCGATTGCGCCGCCGGCGACGAGCCGCGCGACGGGATAGTCGAGCCGCCGCAGGGCGTCGACGTGCCCCTGCAGGGTCTCGACGCCGGGGTCGATGTACCAGAGCACACGCGGGACGTCTCGCCGCGCCCGCCGCCGCTCCACGTGCGCGACGACGATCAGGACCGCGAACGTCACGTACGCGACGACGTCCGAGGCGAGTCGACGGAGAGGCCGCAGGGTCGTCAGCCCGCCGGCGTCCGCGCCGACGCCGGCAGCGCGCCTGCAGGCTCGGCCGGCCGCCCGTCGCGCAGGAACGTGCGGCACCAGTGCTCGAAGTTGAGCAGCGACCACAGCAGCAGCCGCCGGTTGTCGCGGCCGGAGATGTGATCGTCGACGAGGCGGCGCACGGTCTTGGGCTCGAGGAACTCGTACATCAGCGACCCGTCGTCGTGGATCAGCTCGTTCACGTAGCGGATGCTTTCCCCGCGGAACCAGCTCGCGTCCGGGCCGGAGAAGCCCTGCTTGATCTGGTCGGCGACGTCGTCCGACAC
>JBKPRX010000184.1:0-10631 GCA_046734795.1 Actinomycetota bacterium | reverse complement strand
TGGCGAGCCACTGTCGCCGGGCGTTCGCGACGCGCGCTTGCGCGGGCATGCCGTCGAAGTGCGGCTGTACGCGGAGGACCCGCGGACGTTCGTGCCGCAGATCGGGACCGTCGAGCGGCTGCGACTGCCTGCCTCCGTGCGCGTCGACGCCGGCGTCGCCGAGGGCGACGAGATGGGCATCGTCTACGACCCGCTCCTCGCGAAGCTCGTCGCGCACGGCGCGACGCGCACGGAAGCGTTCGACGCGCTCGACGCTGCGCTCACAGAGACGACTGTCGACGGCGTGACGACGAACCTGCCGTTGCTGCGGTGGCTCGTCGCCCATCCGGACGTCCGGGCCGGTCGCACGACGACGGCATTTCTCGTCGAGCGCCCGCCGCTCTCTGCTCCGCCGCAGCGGCCGCCGGACCGCGCGTGGCGCGGCGCGTGGCGCCTCAACCTTCCTTCGCCGCCGCCGCAGCCGACCCCGGACGTCGACGACATGGACGTCGAGCACGCGGCTGACGACGAGACCCATGCAACGGTGACCGCTCCGCTGCCCGGCACGGTGACACGCGTGCTCGTGAGCGAGGGCGACCGCGTGCAGGCGCGCCAGCAGCTCGTCGTCCTCGAGGCGATGAAGCTCGAGACACCGCTCCTCGCGCCGTACGAGGGGACGGTGCGCGCCGTCCACGTCGCGGAAGGCGACCGCGTCGCCGGCGGCGCGCCGCTCGTCGAGCTCGACGCGTGAGGGGCTAGTTCGTCGCGGTTACCGGCTTGCCGACGTCGCGCGCGCCGCGAACCGTCAGCGCCGCCGCAGCGATCGCGACGACAGCGGTCACGACGAGCGCACCCCAGAACCACGCGGCGTCGCCCGAGGGTTTCGTGACCATCGCCCAGACGACGCCGAAGAGGAACGTGAGCTCGACTCGCGACACGGCGAGGATCCGTCGGATCCGCGCGGTCACCTCGGGAGCTTCAGGACCCTTCGCGTCGATCAGCGCAGCCAGGCGGCCGCTCTCCGGCCCGAGGAAGCCGGCGCCGACCACAACCGAGAGCGCGATCACGATCAGTGCGTAGACCACCCAGTTCTGTCCCCACGGCCAGTCGCCGTTCTCCATCACACCGATCGCGGCGAGAAAGAGAATGATCGACGCCGGCAGGAAGACGCGCATGCCGACCCACTCCGCGTCGTTCGCGAACTCGGCCTGCCTTCGGCGGTCGGGTGCTGCAAGCGCCCGAACCGCGAAGAACTGGACGATCAGCGCGCCACCGACCCAGATGACGGCGGCGAACACGTGGACGGACTTGAAGAACTCGTACCACGTCATGGCTAGAAGAGCTTTTGCAGCTTCATCGCGGCGCCCATGTCGCCGCGGATCTTCAGCTTGCCGGTCATGTACGCACTCGTAGCGTTCTGCTCGCCGGCCGCAATCGCCGCGAAGGTCTCCTCGTTCGCCGCGATCGTCGCATCGACGTTCTCGTCGCCGTCCTCGGTGACCGTGACGTTGCCGTCGTTCACGTCGACACGCCACTTGCCGGCGCCGTCGATATCGAACAAGTAGGAGTTCGTCATTCCTGCGGTCTTCGATGCGTCGGCTTGGCTCGGGAGGTTGTCGAAGAACTCACGCACGCTCGCCATCGTTCGCTCCTTCGCTCGCTGTCGTGCGCGACCTTAGCCGATGTGCGGCAGGCGGACGACGCTGAGGGTTCTGCGGCGAAAGGTGCGCTGCGCTACGCGGCCTGCGGGAGGTACCGCGCGATCAGCGCGTACGAAAGCTCCCACTGCGCAGCCATGATCTCGCGGCGGTTGTGCTCGAGCACGTCCGGCTCGGCCGATGCGGCGCGCAGGCGCTGACGCTCGGCGCTGAGCCCGTCGATTGTCCGCTGGAGATCCTCGACCGACCGGATGCCGGCTCGGTTCGGATGCTGGAGTTCTTCAAGGGTCACGGTCATCTGCCTGTTCGTTCGCCAGTTCTCGCTTGATGGTTCGGCTCCTTTCGACGCCGACTTGAGCGATTGGTTAGATCCGCCGTACCCGCAGCGTAGGTCCGGGGTCGGATACGATCGCCGCCGCGATGGGCGTGTCGATCGAGATCGCGCTGCCCGGCGCGTCGCCCACCGACGTTCTCGTCCTTCCGGTTGCCGACCCGGTGGAGCCCCTCGGCGGTGACGGAGCGAGGATCGTCGACGAGAAGCTCGGTGGACGCCTGCGCAGGCTCGCCGAGCGCGGCGACGTTCGCGGCGAGCTCGGACGCGTCACGCTCGTGCCCGTCGACGGCGAGCTCCAGGCCTCGCGGCTGCTCGTGGTCGGTGTCGGCGCGCGCGCCGAAACGGACGCCGCCGCACTTCGCACTGCGGGCGCTGCGGCGGCCGAAGAACTGACCCGCGTCGGCGGGACGGCAACGTGGCTCCTCGACGAGACCCTCGACCTCGCGCTGCCGGAGCAGGCTCGGGCGTTCGTCGAAGGCACGCTGCTCGGTACGTACGACCCCGGTCGTTGGAAGACCGGCGACCGGAAGCGGTCCCCGCTCGAGCGCGTCGTCGTCGGCCACGAGGACGACCCCAAACTGCGAGCGGCGGTCGAGCGCGCGCAGCTTCTGGCCGAACGCACGAATCGCGCACGCGATCTCGTGAACGCACCGCCGAACGAGCTGACGCCGGTGCGACTGGCCGAGCACGCGGCCGAGCTCGCAGCCGCCGAGCAGCACGTCACCGCAACGGCACTCGGGCCTGCCGAGATTTCCGAGCTCGGTATGGGCGCGTTCGCCGCGGTCGCCGGAGGAAGCGTGAACGAGCCGCGGCTGATCGTCCTTCGGTACGAGCCTCCGAACGCGCCCGCCGATCTGGTTCTCGGACTCGTCGGCAAGGCGATCACGTTCGACGCGGGCGGCCTTTCCATCAAGCCCGCGGGCGGGATGCAGAGCATGAAGGGCGATATGGCCGGCGGCGCCGCAGTGATCGAAGGGCTCGGCGCGATCGCAGCCGACGGCGCGCCCGTGCGCGCGATCGCCGTGGTCGCGTCGTGCGAGAACCTCCTCGGCGAACGCGCTTACCGGCCGGGCGACATCCTTCGCGCGGCGAACGGCAAGACGATCGAGATCACGAACACGGACGCGGAGGGCCGGCTCGTGCTCGCCGACGCGCTCTGGTACGCGCGGCGCGAGGGCGCGACACACGTTCTCGACCTCGCGACGTTGACGGGCGCGATGAAAATTGCGCTCGGTGATCTCTACGCCGGTGTGTTCGCGAACGACGACGAATGGCGCGACCGTGTCGTCGCAGCATCCGAGCGAAGCGGCGATCTCGTCTGGCCCTTCCCACTTCATCGCCGCTACCGGCAGTTCATCGAGTCGACGTTCGCCGACTTCAAGAACTCGTCGGATGCACGCCTTGCCGGGCCCGTGTACGCGGCGGAGTTCTTGCGCGAGTTCGCAGGCGAGGGGCCGTGGGCGCACATCGACATGTCGGGCCCTGCATTTCTCGACCGCTCGCGAGGCGACGACCTGCGCCAACCCGGCGGGACCGGGTTCGGCGTGCGATTGATCGCGGAGCTCGCGAACGCGCTGGCGACGTAGTGGATCTCGACCTCACCGAAGAGAACCGGCTGCTTCAGGAGACCGTGCGCGAGTTCGCCCGCGAGCGAGTCGCGCCCGTTGCAGCAGAACTCGACCGCGAAGGACGTTTCCCGACGGAGCTCGTTCGCGAGCTCGGAGAGCTCGGCCTGATGGGCGTACCCATCCCCGAGGAGTACGGCGGCGCGGGCGGCGACACCGTCGGCTACGCGCTCGCGATCGAGGAGCTGACGCGCATCGACTCGTCCGTCGCCATCACCGTCGCCGCGCATACGTCGCTCGGCACGATGCCGATCCTGCTCTTCGGCAGCGAGCAGCAGAGGCGCGAGTGGCTGCCGCAGCTCGCCTCCGGCGAGAAGCTCGCCGCGTTCGGTCTCACCGAGCCGGGCGCGGGCTCGGACTCCGGCGCGACACGAACGACTGCCGAGCTGCGCGACGGCCGCTGGGTCGTCGACGGCACGAAGATATTCATCACGAACGCGGGCACCGAGCTCAGTGCCCTCGTCACGATCACCGCGAAGACCGGTGACGACGAGATCTCGAACCTGATCGTCCCGAACGGAACGCCGGGCTACCGGATCTCGGCGCCGATGCACAAGCTCGGCTGGCGCGCGTCGGACACGCGCGAGCTGTCGTTCGAGAGCTGCGAGGTCCCGGAGGAAAACCTGCTGGGCGAGCGCGGCCGTGGCTTCCAGCAGTTCATGGAGATCCTCGACGGCGGCCGCATCTCCGTCGCGGCGATGGGCGTCGGTCTCGCCCAGGGCGCATACGACCTCGCGCTCGCGTACGCGCAGGATCGCGAGCAGTTCGGCCGGCCGATCGCGAAGTTCCAGGCCGTCCGGTTCCAGCTCGCCGACATGGCGACCGAGATCGAGGCCGGCCGCGCGCTCGTTCACCGCGCAGCGTGGCTCAAGGACAGCGGCCGCCCGTTCGCGCTCGCGGCGGCGCAGGCGAAGCTCTACACGGGCGAGCTGTCGAACCGCGTCGTCAACGCGGCTCTCCAGATTCACGGCGGCTACGGGTTCATGGAGGAGTCCGCGATCGCGCGCCTCTACCGCGACCAGAAGGTGCTCGAGATCGGCGAGGGCACGAACGAGGTCCAGCGGATGGTGATCGCCCGGCACCTCGGGCTGTAGGCGGCACAGGCAGAATCGCTCTCATGCTCCTCGCGCACACCGCGGGACAGTGGGAGGCACCGCCGATCGTCCTCGTCACGGCAGGTCTCGCGACGGTCTTGTTCGCCCAGGCGTTCGTCCGCCTCCGGCGCCGCGGACGCACAGATCACGCATCGTGGACGCGCGCAGTGCTGTTCGCCGCCGGTCTGGCCGCCGCCGTTCTCGCGCTCGTCTCGCCTCTCGATGCGATCGCCGAAGACGAGCTGCTCTCGGTCCACATGGTGCAGCACCTGCTCCTCGGCGACGTCGCGCCGGCTCTGCTCGTCCTCGCGCTGCGCGGGCCGTTGCTCGTGTTCTTCCTGCCGGCCGCGGTGCTGGCGCCGCTTGCCCGTTCGCGACCGCTTCGCCGCGCTCTCGCGTTCGTGACGGTCCCCGTCGTCGCCTTCGGCCTTTGGGCGGCGAACCTCGCGATCTGGCACGTGCCGAGGTTCTACGACGCGGCGCTCACGCGGCCGTGGCTGCACGATTTCGAGCACGCTTGCTGGCTGCTTGCCGGCCTGCTCGTGTGGACACTGTTGATCGATCCGCTCGGTCACCGTCGACTGACGGTCGGCGGTCGCCTTGCACTCGCAGCCGCGATGTTCGCTGCGGGCCAGGTCTTGACGGACGTGCTCGTCTTCTCGTTCACACCGCTCTACCCGGCCTACGACGGCGCGTACGGGATCAGCGCGCTCACCGACCAACGGCTCGCCGGTGTGGCCATGATGGTCGAACAGCTCTTGATGCTCGGAACGTTTGCGCTCGTCCTACTGCGGCCCCGGCTTCGCGCAACGCGGTTCGT
This sequence comes from Actinomycetota bacterium, assembly GCA_046734795.1. GTDB lineage: Bacteria > Actinomycetota > Thermoleophilia > Gaiellales > Gaiellaceae > JBKPRX01. Next base: position 5,121 of record JBKPRX010000184.1, on the reverse strand, counting down.
GCCGCGGCTGACGACGAGCGCGTAACGCCACGTGACTCCGAGCCCGACGTCGTTCACGTTCGAGCCGCTCTTCCTCGGGCTCGCTGCGCTCGCGGTGCTCGGCTATGCATGGGGGGCCCGTCGCGATCGGCCGTCGACGTGGCGCATCGTCTCGTTTGCAGCCGGCATCTTCCTCGTCGCCGCGTCGCTGAACTCGCCGCTCGAGACGATCGCGGCGCACTACTTGCTTCTGATGCACCTGTTGCAGAACGCGTTGATCGCGGATCTTGCGCCGCCGCTTCTGATCCTCGGACTCACGCCGGCGATGGTCGCGGTGATCACGCGCTACGGCGGCCGTCCGCTCGCAACGGTCACGCGCCCGGAGGTTGCGCTGCCGCTGTGGCTCGTCGCGTGGTACGGGACGCACGCAGCACCCTTCTACGACTGGGCCCTTCGCACCGACTGGGGACTCGAGCTCGAGCACGGCATCCTGATCCTCGCCGGCCTCCTCTTCTGGTGGCCGCTCCTCACGAAGCGGATGTCCACGGCCGGCTCGCTCGCATATCTCGGGATCGCATTCGCGGGGTCCGCGTTCCTCGGCCTTGCGCTGATCTTCTCGTCGAGCCCGTTCTACTCGTTCTACGAGCACACGCCGCGGCTGTGGGGCTTCTCGCCGAGCCGCGACCAGAACCTCGGCGGTGTGCTGATGAACGCCGAGCAGACGCTCATCTTCCTCTTCGCCATCGGCTACTTCCTCTGGCGCCTCCTCGAAGAGGAGCACGAAGCCGGCACGGCTACGGAGTCGGCGGACGGATCCGGCGCGGCTCGTTGAACTCGAAGTAGCGGTGGTGCATGAAGTGCGCCGCTGCAGTCATCACCAGCGTCCGCGGCAGCAATGTCCGCCGGTCGAACGTCGTCGTGAACCATGCTGGGATCGCCGGGTTCGCCCACGCGACCGTCACCGCGCGCGGCGTCTCGTCGACGACCCGTGCGTTCGCGATCTGAGAGCCCCAGGCCGGGCGCGGCTCGGGTAGGAGCGTCGTCGTCGATCGTTCCCAAGGGGCGCCCGCGCGCGCTCGATCCCAGCGCCGCGTGCCGATCACGATCCCGGACGCGCCGCCCTTGATCGTGTACGCGACGCGGTTCGGCGCTTCGAGCCGCCAGCGAGTGACGATTAGCTGCGTCGGGCTCGACGCGAGCCGCTCGACGTAGCCGGCGCTGCGGACCGAGCGAAACACGCGCGTTGCGCGGCGGACGATCGCCGTGCCGGAGGGTGCGCGCGCGGGTAAGTCGAAGACCGCCGTCTGTCGGCCGAGCTGCACTCGAAGGCTCCGTGAACGAGCGCTCGCGGCATCGGACGCGTAGCACCCGTGGCCGCAGCTTTCCGTCGGCCGCCCGTCCACTCGGACGTTCAGGCCGTCGGCGGCGCTGCCGCTCGCCGCGAGCACGAGCAGCTCCGTCGATCGCGGACGAGCTGCGACCGCGACCGCATAGGTGCCGAGCTCTCGTGCGAGCACGAGCGCGTCGCCGCGCACCTTCGGCAGCGACGTCATTGTCGGCGGCGGCGACGTGGCGGGGACGGCAGCAGCAGTTGCCTGCGGCGCGTCGCGACCCGGGCGGAGCTGCGTCAGGAACGCAACCGCAACGACGACGCCGGCGAGTACGACGAGCTCGACAGCGACGTTCCGTCGCACGCGCTCGACTTCAGCGAGCGACCGGCGGTTCGCCCAGCCGATCACGACGAGGACGACCAAGAGCGCAGCCTTGACGAGAATCGCGCGCCCGTAGCCGGTCGTCCACAGCTGGCTCACGTGGCGCAGCTCGAAGATCGCGCGCAGCACACCGGTACCGAGGAGCACGACGACCGAGACGAGCGCAACCGTCGACACGCGCGCGACGAACCGCCGAGACGCGTCCTCGCCCGCGCGGAGCGCCGGCGCTGCGACGACGAGGGCAGTCAGGATTCCGACCCACGCCGCGGCGGCGGCGACGTGCGCAATGTCGAACGCGACGTTCGGCCCGGCAACGCCCGCGTCGAGCGCGTGTCCGGCAACGGAGGGGATCGGGATGAGACACAGCGCGGCGCCGATCGCGATCGGCAGCCCCCAGCGAGTGACCGTGCTGAGGAGCGCCGCGGCCGCTGCGATTCCCGCGAGCACGAGGCCCGCGACGAGCGCGGTCCCGAAGCGCGTGTCGACCGCCGCCCCGCGCAAGAGGTCGGCGGCGCCGACGGCAAAGAGCGCCGAGCCGCCGAAGAGCAGCGCTGCACGACGGCGCGGGTCGACCGGCTCGCGGTCTCGCCGTGGAACGACGAGGCCGAGCATTGCCGCTCCGGCCGCGATCAAGAGCCCCGTGAAGAGGAGCCAGCGCGCGACGACGTTCTCCGCGCGCGGGCTGCCGGACGGCGCGGCGAGGACACTGCGCGGCGGGGGGCGGCCGGCACCGACGCCGAACGCGAACGCTCCGCCGATGAGATGACCGTCGTCCGAAAGGACGCGCCAGCGGACGCTGAAGTCGCCGCCCGAGAGCGGCGAGCGCAGAGGCAGGACGAGGACTTTCCCTTTCGCCACGACGCGCGCCCGGCCGCTGAGCACCGATCGGCGATCGCTGTTCCGCACCACGTCGTTGCCGCCGACGAGCTGCACGCGGTCGTCGAAGGTCAGCCGAACCGCGGCCGGCGCACCCGACACGACCTCACCGGCCGCAGGATCCGTCCGGACGAGCCTCGCATGCGCCGAGGCAGCGGGCGCCCAAACGATGGCGACGAGGCCGGCGGCCAGCGACAATCGCAGAGTGCGCCGTTTGGTCATCGCAGCCATTCTCGTCACGCTCGTCGGTGCGCCGGCTGCGAGTGCGCACGTCACACTCACACCTACGCGAGTCGAACCGGGCGCGGATGCCGTTGTCACGGTCGTCGTGCCCAACGAGACGTCCACCGACGTCGTCCGCAGCGTGGCCGTGACCGCACCGCGCGCCTTCTCGGTCGAAGCGACTGCGTCACCGCCGGGGTTCGCGCGCGTCGGGCGGAGCAACGCCTGGCGCGGCTCCATCGCGCCGGGCTCGTTCGCTCAGTTCGGATTCTCGGGCTCGACGTCGGAGACGACCCGCGGCGACCTTCGTTTCCGGGTCGTCGTCCGATACGCGAGCGGGCGAAGCGAGCGGTATGAACCGTCGCTCGAGGTCGCATCGCCGTCGACCGTCGACCGCAGCACGCGCACGCTCGCGCGCGCGGCGTTAATCGTCGCACTCGCCGCGGGCGTCGCCGCGGTTGCTGCGTTCTTCCTCGCGCTCGCGCATTGGCTCCGTGGCGACGACGCGCCAGTAGACGGCGACGAACTTCAAGAAGAAAAGCGCGAGTCGTTGCTAGCGTCGAAAGAGTGATCTTCCGACAGTTCCTCGACGACGATCTCGGCTGCGCGTCGTATCTGATCGGCGACGAAGACGAGCACGTGGCGATCGTCGTCGATCCTCCGTACGCGATCGAGCCCGTGGTCGCGGCAATGGAACGACACAACCTCGAGCTCGCGCACGTGCTCGAGACGCACAACCACGCCGACCACGTCTCGGGACACGGTCGTCTTGCAACCGATCTCGGGGCGAGGCTTGCGATCCACGAAGCTGCGGGTGTCTCCTACCCGCACGACGCGCTGCGCGACGGTCAAGAGGTGGTCGTCGGCTCGCTACGCGTCCGAGTCGCGCACACGCCGGGGCACCGGCCGGAGCACTGTGCGTTTGTCGTCGTCGATGAGACGCGTGCGCCCGATCCCTGGCTCGTCCTCACGGGCGACTCGCTCTTCGTCGGGGATGCCGCGCGGCCCGACCTCGCCGTCGACGCCGAGGAAGGCGCCGAAGTGCTCTTCGAGAGCCTGCGCCGCCTGGCCGAGCTCGCGGACGGCGTCGAGGTCTTTCCCGGACACGTCGCCGGCTCGCTCTGCGGCGCCGCGTTGAGCTCGAAGCCGTCGTCGACGATCGGCTTCGAGCGCGCGTCGAATCACGCGCTTGCGACGGACGACGTGCGTACCTTCGCGCGTGAGCTGACGAGCTCGCTACCGCCGCGACCGCCGAACATGGAGCGGATCGTCGGGCTCAACCGCGGGCCGTTCGTCGGCGCGCCTGCGCCGCTCGCAAGGCTCGACGAGGTTCCCGCGAATGGTCTCGTGATCGACGTGCGCGCCGCCGAAGCCTTTGCCGCGGGTCACATACGAAGCGCGCTGAACGTGCCTGTCGGCGGCGGCAGCTTCGCGACTCATGCGGGCTTCGTCCTACCGCTCGATCGGCCGCTCGTCTTGTACGGCGACGCGCACGAGCTCGACGCGGCGGCACGCGGTCTGCGCTCGATCGGCTTCATCGACCTCGCGGGCTTCGTCGCCGCTGCAGACGAGACCGAACGGTTGCAGCCGCTCACGGTCGCCGAGGCGCGTGCGATGTTCGCCGCCGGCGAAATCGACGTGCTCGACGTTCGCGAAGACGACGAGCGCGAGGAGCATCGGATCCCCGGGAGCGCCCACATCCCGTTCAGCCGCATCCGCGACGCGTTTCTCGACGGACGGCCGGTCGCAACGATCTGCGAATCGGGTGCGCGTGCCGCAATCGCGGCGAGCGTCCTCGCCGCGCACGGTGTCGAGGCGAGACCGATCCTCGACGGCGGCGTCAGCTCGTTCTAGCGCGCTACGCCAAACGCTCGACTGCGTAGCCCCACGCGCGCATCGTCGCGAGCAGATGGCCGCAGTGCTGCGCGTCGCGTGTGAGGACGGTCAGCGTGACGCCGGTCTCGCCAATCGGCACGTCGGCGGCCTCGCGTATGTGCTCGATCTCGACGATGTTGACGCGCTCCTCCGCGAGGAGGTTGACGAGCTTCGCGAGCTCGCCGGGCCGGTCGGGCATGCGTGTGCGGAGGTTCAGGTAACGGCCGGCGAGCGTCAGGCCGCGCCGCATGACGGAGATGAGAAGCGCGGCGTCGATGTTGCCGCCCGAGAGCACGACGCCGACCGAGCCGTGCCCGGCGACGCGCCCATGTAGCAACGCCGCCACACCGACCGCGCCTGCGCCTTCCACGACGAGCTTCGAGCGTTCGAGGAGAAGAACGATCGCCTCGCTGATCTCCTCGTCGGTGACGACGACGATCTCGTCGAGCACGCCGGC
>JBKPRX010000183.1:0-4342 GCA_046734795.1 Actinomycetota bacterium | reverse complement strand
GCGTTGCGCGCGGGTTTTCGCGTCGTCGAGATTCCGATCCGCTTCGTCGACCGGACCGAAGGCCACTCGAAGATGAGCCGTTCGATCGTGCTCGAGGCGATCTGGAAGGTTCCGCTCCTCCGAGCGGCCGCGCTCAGCGGCCGGTTGTGAGCGACGGCCGCGCGAGCAGCGCATAGATCTGCACGAACGCGGCTTGCTGGATCAGCGACGGCGGCGAGCCGACGCCGAACAAGCCGGTCGCCGCGTCGCGGCCGCTCGTCCACGCCGCATCCGCGTACGCCTGCACCGCCGCGCGCCACCGCGGGTCGCCGTCGATCTCACCGAGGACGAGGAGGTTCCGCGCGAGGATCGAGACGAACTCCGGCGGCTCGGCGCCGAGAGCCGACGGCGACAGGAACCGAAGCGACGCAGCCGCAATGGACTGTGCATCTGCGAGCGCGTACGGGTCGCCGGAACGAGACGCGAGCGCCTTCGCTCCGATCACGAGCCCCTGGTTGTAGCTCCAGACGCTCCAGTCGAGCGCGCCGTCAGCGCGGACGTGATCGGCGTAGGCGTCGTCGCCGCGGCGGAGACACCGGTCGAGCCAGTCGAGCATGCGCTGGTTCCACCACGGAAGCGCCGCGTGCGTGCCGGGCACGTCCGCGAGCCGAATCGCCAGCAACGCGCCGGCGCCGGTCGTGACCGCATTCCGATCGCGGTTCGGCGGACGCTGCGCCCAGTAGACGCCGCCCGAGCACGTGCCACCGACGTGGCCCGCCCATTCGGAGAACGCAAGCCCCAGCAGCTTCTGCGCGCGCATGACCGAACGACGGTCGCCCGAGACCGAGTACCAGTCCAGAAGGTCGAACGCGATCCACTCGTTGTCGTCGACGTAGACGTCACCGCCGGGCTTCGACGCGTAGACGGTCCCGCGCCGATAGCGCTCGAGGATCTTGAACAGCCGCGCCGGCCGGTCGTGCTCGGCGGGCGTCGCATCCGGCAGCGCCGCGAGCGCGATCGACGCCGCAATTGCCTGCGAGAACGGCCAGACAAATGCGACGGACCCGTATGGCGTCTCGGCGAAGAGTCTTGGCGCGGGCCGGGCGAACGCGGTTTCGAGCGAAGCCTCCGCCGACCGGGCCCGGTCTTCGTTAACGCCGGCCGCCGCAACCGGCGCGGCAAAGGCCGCAGCCAGAAGGACGACGAGCGCGGAGCGGAACACGTCCTCTCCTCGTCGGCACCGGCCGCTCGGCCGAGAATCCCTGGTGAGTAGGATCTTTCGCCGTGCGCGAGGTCACCGACTCGAGCTTCGAAGGCGAGGTTCTCGCGGCTTCGCAGCCGGTCGTCGTCGACTTCTGGGCGCCGTCGTGTCGCCCGTGCGACGCGATCGAGCCGATCCTCGCCGACCTCGAGCGCGAAAACGCCGAGCATGTGTCCTTCGTCCGGCTGAACGTCGATGACAACCCGGTCAGCGCGACCCGGTTCGGCGTGCTCTCGCTGCCGACCGTGATCCTGTTCGCCGATGGGCGCGAGCGACAGACCGTCGTCGGAGCAAAGTCGCGCGCGCACTTCGAGCGCGCCTTCGCGAACTGGCTCGGCGTCGGCTAGCTGCTGCCGCTGAAGTGCTCCCAGCCCGGGAGCTCGACCTCGTCGCCTCCGAGGAGAAAGACGACGCCCTCGCCGTCCTCGCACCGGCCGATCACCGGAAAGTCGAGCGGATCGGGCGTGGCCGCAAGCAGCTCGTAGTCCTCGCCGAACGCGAGATCCTCGATCGCGCCCGCAAGCGGCACGCGATCCAGGTCGATCACGAGCCTGCAGCCGGACCGCCGCGCGATGTGACCGGCGTCGACGCCGAGCCCGTCGGAGACGTCGAGCATCGCGTGCGCGACCGTCGCGAGCCGGCGCCCTTCGGCGAGGCGAAGCGGCGGCCGCGCGAAGCGCTCGTCGAGAAACGCCTCGCCGGCAGTGCCGAGCGGACCCGTGACGACAAGCAGGTCGCCCGGCCGAGCACCCGCGCGGCCCGGAACCCGTTCCGATCGGCCGACTGCCGTGACGCTGAGGACGACGGCGCTCGCAGACGTCGTGTCACCGCCGACGACAGGTACCCCCGGCTCGTTGAGCCCTTCGTAGAGCTCGACCACGTCATCGACTGCGGTCGTCGCGGGCAGGCCGAGCGTGACGAGGAGGCCGAGCGGCTCCGCTCCCGAGGCGGCGAGGTCGCTGAGGTTGACCGCCGCCGCACGGAACCCGAGGTCGCGCCACGAGATCCAATCGAGGCGGAAGTGCACGGCTTCGACAAGCGCGTCTTGCGTGATGACGAGACCGGCGATTTGCGCGGTGTCGTGCTCGATTCCGCTCGCGAGGCCTCGCGCCTCGAGCTCGGCGAGGAGCCCGAGCTCGCCGAGCTCATCGAGCCGCATCGAGGAGCTCGAGCCGCACACGAGCATCGATCGTCGCCGGAGAAAGGGCCCAGAGCGCGTCGTAGAGCGCGACGTGGAACGAGCCGGGTCCGCGCGCTCCCTCAGCGGCGTCTTCGCCGGCCACCCCGAATGCGACGAGCGCCTCGGCGGCAGCCGCGAGCGGCTCGTCCGGCTTGGCGGCGAGGAAGCAGCCGGTGATCGCGCTCGACATGCAGCCGGTACCGGTGACGGTTGCAAGGAACTCGTGTCCGTTCGCAATCGACACGACCCGATCGCCGTCCGAGACGTGGTCGACCGCGCCGGTCACCGACGCGACGACACCAAGACGCCGCGCAGCCTCGACCGCAACCTCGGCGGCGCCCTGCGCCGCGCCCGCAGACTCGACGCCGCGGACCTCTGCCTCGACGCCGGCAAGCGTTGCCACCTCGCCGAGGTTTCCGCGCAGCACGGTCACATCGACGACCTCGAGGATGCGGCGCGCGGTTCGGGTCCGGTAGTCGGTTGCGCCGACGCCGACCGGATCGAGCACGACCGGGATCCCGCGCGCGTTCGCCGCACCGCCCGCGAGGAGCATCGCCGCGACCCAGTGTTCCGACAACGTGCCAATGTTGATCACGAGCGCGGAGGCGAGGCGCACCATCTCCTCGACCTCTTCGCCCGCGTGCGCCATCACCGGCAGCGCGCCGATCGCGAGCGTCGCGTTCGCGGTCTCGTTCATGACGACGTAGTTCGTGATCTGGTGGACGAGCGGCTTCCGCTCGCGCAGCTCCGCCAACGTCGCGCCGACGGCAACTTCGTTCATCTGCGGCTCACCTCCAAGACGTCTACAGGACCCTCGCCGTCGCCGATCGCGACGAGACCGTGCGCGACCGCGAACGATGCTGCAGCATTTGCTGCAGTGGCTGCCTCGAGCAGCGACGCACCGCGGGCAAGGTGCGCGGCAAGCGTCGCCGAATGCGTACAGCCCGCTCCGTGCGTCGAGGCGCGCGAATGGCGTTCGACCGGCAGCTCGTAGTGGTCGCTGCCGTCGAAGAGGTGGTCGACGGCCGGCTCACCGTGACCGCCGGTGACGATCACCGCCGCCGCCCCGCGGTCATGCAGCGCCTCTGCAAGCTCGCGGCGCGACGCGCTTCTGCCCACGAGCACTTCGGCTTCCGGCAAGTTTGGCGTGACGACCCTCGCAAGCGGAAACAGCCGCTCGACGAGCGTCTCGACGGCGTCATCCTGAAGCAGCTTCGCACCGGAGGACGCAACCAGCACCGGATCGACCACGAGCGGAACGGGATGGTGTTCGAGGTAGTCCGAAACGGTTTCGATCAGAACGCGCGAGAACAGCATTCCGGTCTTCGCCGCATCCACGCCGATGTCGTCGAAGACCGCGTCCAGCTGCGCGCGCACGAACTCCGGCGGCAGCTCGTGGACGGCGATCACCGCGCGCGTGTTCTGCGCGGTCAACGCAACGAGCACGCTCGTGCCGTGGCAACCCGCGGCAGCGAACGCCTTCAGATCCGCTTGGATGCCGGCGCCCCCGCCCGAGTCGGAGGTCGCAATCGTCAAGCACCGCGGAACTGTCGTGACGCCTCCCTTCGCCGGTGCTAACCGGATCAGGTTCGACGGGTGTGATCTCAGCCGTGTGTCTACGGCACCCCGGTACGGCCAGGGTAACAGCCTGGTTTCGGACGATCGCCGGTGTTAGGTTCCGCGCGTGGCTACCGCTGTCGCACCCGAGATCGGCGAGCGCTTCTGCAAGGCGCTCGCGAGCCGTGACTTCACGGCGCTCGGGGCGTTGTTCGCGGAAGACGGCGAGCTGCGCGGCCTCGTCCCGACGGCACTGCGCGAAGTCACGGGCCCGGAGGAGATCGCGAAGCGATTCGAGCTCTGGTTCGGCGACGAAGAGGACCTACAGCTCGTCGAGCACGAGATCGAGCCGCTCGCCGATCGCG
>JBKPRX010000182.1:0-36168 GCA_046734795.1 Actinomycetota bacterium | reverse complement strand
GCGCCCACGGCGACGACGACAACGACGCGAAGTAGCTGTCCGAGACCCGCTTCGAGCGTCGCCCAGCGGGTGAGCCCGGCGGCTGCGGTCATGATCGCCGCGGCACCGGCAATGCCGAGCAGTGGTCGTGCGAGGTCGCGGACGCGGAGGCCCAGGGTCTGAGCCGTCGCTCTGAAATACAGCGGCTCGACGAGCGCCGTCGAAATGGCGTAGCCGGCCGCGACGCCGACTGCGCCCCAGTGGAGGCCGCCGACGAAACCACAGACGCTCGCGAGGTAGGTCACGACCGTCCAGCGAAAGAGGATCGACGCACGGTCGACCGCTTGCAGCACGACCGGGTTCAGGAACTGCAGCGTCTGCAGCAGTCCGACGATCGACAAGAGCTGGACGATCGGCACCGCCGACTTCCATTTCTCGCCGAGGACGACGACCACGGCATCCGGTGCAACGACGACAAGACCGACGCAGATGGGAAGCGTCACTGCCGTGATCATCCGAAGGGCGCGGATCCAATAGCCGGCGACGCGCTTCGCGTCGTGCTGGAGGCGCGAGAGCGCTGGAAAGAGGACCTGGGCGAGCGGGATCGCGATCCGGTTGAAGGGGATCAAGACGAGGTTGTAGGCGAGCGCGTATGCGCCGAGCGCGGATGCGCCGAGGACGCGTCCGACAAGGACGTTGTCGGTCGTTCCGCGTAGCTGGGTAACGAACCCCGCCCCGAAGACGTTGCTCGTGAAGCCGGCGAGGCTGCGCAGGCTCGCGTGGGAGAAGCGTCGCTGCGGACGCCACGGCGAGTAGAACCAGACGAGTAGCGTCCCGACTGCCGCGGTCGTGAGCTGTTGAGCCACGATCGCCCACGCGCCGAAGCCGGCCACGGCGATGCCGATTCCGACTGCGCCGCCGCAAACCGCGCCGGCCATCTCACGCCGCTCCAGCGCGCCGAAGGCCATCAACCGGACGAGTAAGGCGCTCTGAGTGAGCGCGAGCGCTTGCAACAGGAAGCTGATCGAGAGGACTGCGATCATGGGCCGCAGCGACGGCTCGTGGAAGAACCGAGCGATCGGACCGGAGAGCGCGACGCCCCCGAGCGTGAAGAACGCGCCGGTCCCTGTCGCCGTCCAGAAGGCGGTCGAGCGGTCTTCCTCGCTGAGCTCGAGGCGCTGGACGAGGGCGTTTCCGAGCCCGATGTCGGCGAAGACGAGAACGAAGCTCAGGAAGACGAGAACCATGCCGGCGATCCCGTACTCGTGCTTCGTGAGCAGACGCGCGAGCGCAATCGCGACCGCGAGCCGGATCATCTGCGTGGCGATCTGCGACGTGCCTTTCCAGGCGAGGCCGGTCACGACGGCTCGCCGGAGCCCGATCTGGTCGGCGACCGCGGCTTCGCGATCGGGTCTGCGCCGGCGGCTCACCGCCGACCGCTCACCGCGCGCCGGCCGCGGTGCAAACGCCATGTCGCCGCTCGTCGCACGTCGTCGTCACCGTAACTTTGGCCCGAGAGGCGGACTTCGCCCGAAGATACGGGATCGCCCCTAGCCGAAGGAGTAGGCCGAATCTCCACCGCAGGCTCGCCTAACGGGCGTGGTCGAGGTCGCTCGCACCGACATACCCTGCGCTCTGTGATCGAGCAATCGACACAGCTCGAGTCTGTGCTCTCGGCGCGCGAGCTCAAAGTCCTGGAGCTGACGGCTCAGGGGATGACGAACGCCCGCGTCGCGAGCGACCTCGCCGTCACGGTGCACGCCGTCAAGTTCCATCTCGCGTCCATCTACCGGAAGCTCGGCGTCGCGAACCGGACCGAGGCTGCGGCCGCCTATCTGCGTGCACAAGCGCAAGATCGCGACCGCGCAGATCTCAGGATGAGTCACTAATGGATCTGCCGCTCTACGGTCGTGTTCTCTGGCGCTTCCGCGTGCTCGTGACGATCGGTCTCGTCGTCGCGGCCGTGCTCGCCCTTCTGTCAGTCCTTCGCGTCGATGTCCAAAACGGGTTCGACGTCAAGTACCGGCAGCAGGAGCGCTGGACGAGCGACTCGATGGTCTGGGTCACGCAGGCCGGCTTCCCGCTCGGCCGCGCCGTGTACGACCAGTACCTGAAGGTCGGCGACTCGCCGAACGCGCCCGTCGTCGCCGAGACGGGTGACCCGAACCGCTTCACCGGACTCGCTGCCCTGTACGCAACGCTTGTCCCGAGTGATCCCGTCCTCGCCTTGGTGCGGAAGACCGGGAAGATCAACGGTGAGATCGCCGCGACGCAGCCGACGCTCCAGTCGAACCCCACGGCCGGCCTGCCGTTCGTCCAGATCGCCGCGTCTGCGCCGTCGGCCGCCGGCGCGAAGGTGCTTGCACGCCGCGCCACGGCAGCGCTCCTCGCTTACGTCAAGCTTCAGCAAGACAGCAGTGGGATCCCGCTGAACCGGCGCGTTCTGCTCCAGGTCGTGAAGGAGCCGACTCCGGCTGCGCTGACAGGAAAGCGCTCGTTCACGCGACCGATCGTCGTCTTCCTCGCGACGATGCTGCTCGTGCTCGGCCTCGCCTTCGTGCTCGAGAACGTTCGCCCGCGCGTGCGGGCCGTGGCTGCAGAATCGCCTGACGTGGCGACGCCGCCGGCGTCTCGGCGCACCGCCTGATCATGCGAGCCATTCCGGGCGGACTGCGCCCGTGGCCGGTGGTGTCGGCCGGGATCGTCCTGGCCGCGGTCGCGGTGCTCGTGCTCCCGATCGCCGCGGGCGCGCCCGTCGAGGTCGTCGTCGTCGCGAGCGCCGCCGTCGTCGTCTTCCTTTCAGCCCGGCACGCGCTGCTTCGGTGGCCGTCGCTTCTGACCATGCTCGTGCTCGTGATCCTGTTCGTTCCGATTCGGCGCTACGTGCTGCCGGGCTCGTTGCCGTTCCAGCTCGAGCCATATCGGTTGCTGATCGCGATCCTCGCCGCGATCTGGCTCACCGCCTTGCTGATCGACCCGCGCATCCGCGTCCGCCGGACGGGGCTCGAGGGTCCGCTCGCGCTCTTCCTGGGCGCGGTGATCGTCTCCGTGCTGGCGAACAACGGCCGCATCTCGGACCAGAACCTCGACTCGAGCGTGGCGAAGACGCTCACCTTCCTTGCGGCGTACGTGATCGTGCTCTACCTGTTCGTGAGCGTGCTGCGGACGTACGACGACGTCGTCCGGTTGTTGAAGGTGCTCGTCCTCGGCGGTGCGGTGGTGGCCTTCTTCGCGGTGGTCGAGTCGCGCAGCGGTTTCAACGTCTTCAACCATCTGCAGAGCTGGGTCCCGTTCCTCAAGCGCGACTACACGGTCGACCTGCCGCTCCGGAACGGACGCTTCCGTGCGTACGGCCCGGCCGAGCACGCGATCGCGCTGAGTGCGGCGCTCGCCATGCTCGTGCCGTTCGCGGCCTACTTCGGCTACACGCTTCGGAAGCGAATCTGGTGGCTCGCCGCTGCGATGATCGCGGTCGGCTGTCTCTCAACCGTCTCGCGAACCGGCGTCGTGATGCTGCTGATCGAGGCCCTCGTCTTCGTCATCCTCCGGCCTCGGCAGGCCGTACGGCTCTGGCCGGCTCTCATCCCGTTCCTGCTCGCCGTCCACTTCGCGATTCCCGGAACGCTCGGAACCTTGAAAGCCTCGTTCTTCCCGCAGGGCGGTTTGGTCAAGGAGCAAGAAGGCTTCCAGGATCAGGGCCGGTTCGGCAAAGGGAGGCTCAATCCGACGTTCAACTCGATCAACGCGCACCCGCTCTTCGGGATTGGGTATGGCACGCGGATCGTGGCGACGCAAGGTGCGAACGCCCGCGTTCTCGACGACCAGTGGCTCGACAACGTCCTCGAGACCGGGATCATCGGCGCGTTCGCCTGGCTCTGGATCCTCGTGCGTTGCGTTCGGCGCCTCGGGTCTGCCGCAAAGCGAGATTTCTCCGAACGTGGGTGGCTGCTCGCTGCGTTGGCGTCTGCAATCGCCGCGTACGGCGTCAGCATGTTCACCTACGACGCGTTCAGCTTCGTGCAAGTCACGTTCCTCTTCTGGATGCTGGTCGCCTTCGCGTCTGTGCTCGAGTTACGCCATGCCCCTATGCCGGTGACTGAGGTGGTTCGGTCTCGAACCGTGACGCAGCCGTCGCTCGGGCCGCTCGGGTTCGGCTTGATCCTGTTTGCGCTCGCGATCGTCCTCTTCGTCTTCGGGCGCGGAACGAGCATCGGGTTCCTCTCGCTCGTGCTCGGCGTGATGGCCGTCGGCGCCTGGGCCGCCGAGCGGACGCTGTCGGCGTCGCGCGCTTAGTCGACTGCTGCGCGCACAATGCGCGGTGCGCCGGTGCGGGTCTCAGCTGCCGTGCGGCCCGCGGCAACCGCGCGTGGGACGAACGTCTCGAGCCAGACCTCGAGCAGGAGGATCGAGAGAAGCAGGCGGCCGTTGACGGTTCCGCTCGAGCTCGCGTGGCTGCGGACGAGATCGGTGACGACGCCGCGGTCGAGGATGTCGGCGGACTGCGGCGCAGGCCGGAGCAGGTAGTCCGCGATCGCCCCGTCGGTCTGCGCGCGGAACCAGTCCGAGATGGCGCCGTGGAAGAAGCCGATCTTCCGCTTATCGATGATCCGGTCGGGCACGAGACCGCGCGACGCTTTCTTCAGGAGGTACTTCGTCGTGATGCCGCGGACTTTCAGATCGGTCGGAATGCGCGCGCAGAACTCGACGACGTTGTGGTCGAGGAACGGCACGCGCACCTCGAGTGAGCGGGCCATCGATGCGCGGTCGAAATAGTGGAGCATGTCGTCGACGAGAGCGAGCTGAGCGTCCGAATGGAGCGTCGCTGCAAGCGGCGGCGCATCGATCCCTTCGAGTGACGCCGCGATCACGCGCTCTGCCGCTCGTCCGTCTACCGCGGCGAGCTGACCTCGGTAGAGCGAGCGCCGGAGACCGTCGTCGAGCTGGCCGCTCATGTTCAGCAGGCGCGCGACGGAGTCGGTCGAGGCGAAGGTACGCCCCAGCCGCTGCAGGCGAGCAGGGCCGACGGTCGTCGCGCGTTCACCGACGCGCCGAAGCGGCGAGGGCAACTTGTGCCACCGCTCGGTCAGTGACGCTGCGCGGTGCTTCTGGTAGCCCGCAAGCAGCTCGTCGGCGCCTTGGCCTGAGAGCGCGACCGTGACATGGCGTGCAGCGAGCTCCGACAGCGCCAGGAACCCGAGTGACGACAGGTCGGCGAGCGGTTCGTCCATCGACCACACGAGATCGGCGAGGTCGACGGCTGCATCACCGAGGCTGAGCTCGAGCTCGTGGTGATCGGTACCGAGTGTCGTCGCGACGAAGCGCGCGTCGTCGAGCTCGCTGTCGACGCCGGAATCGACGAAGCCGACGGAGAACGTCTTGACCGGCTCGCTCATGTTTCGGGCCATCAGCGCGACGATCAGGCTCGAGTCGAGGCCACCGCTCAGCATCGCGCCGAGCGGGACGTCGCTCATCAGGCGCGCGCGAACCGCGTCCTCGAGCGTATCGATCAGCTGCTCGGCGTATTCGGCTTCCGAGAGTCGCGGCGAGTCCGGCTGCGGCGCGGGGTAGCGCCAGTAGGCCTCGACGCGCACGTGGCCGTCCTCGACTGTCAGCCGGTGGCCGGGCAGCAGCTTCGAGACGCCCGCGAGCGGTGTGCGCGGGCCGGGCACGAAGCCGAGAGTCAGGTACGCGTCGATCGCCTCGTAGTCGAGCTCCGTATCGACGAGTCCCGAGGCGAGCACGCTCTTCAGCTCGGAGGCAAAGACGAGCGTGTCGCCACAGACGGCGTAGTACAACGGCTTCACGCCGAGCCGGTCGCGCGCGAGGAGCAGCCGGCGCCGGCGCTCGTCCCAGACAGCAAGCGCGAACTTTCCTCGCAAGCGCGACGGCAGGTCGTTGCCGATCTCTTCGAAGAGGTGCGGCAGGATCTCCGTGTCGCAGCGGCTTCGCAGCTCGTGTGAGCCGAGGTCGCGCCGGATGTCTTCGTGGTTGTAGAGCTCGCCGTTTTGCACCGCCCAGATCGTCGCGTCCTCGTTTCGGACCGGCTGGTGGCCGCCGGCGACGTCGACGATGGAGAGGCGGCGCGCGCCGAGCGCGACACCGTTCGCGGAATAGGTGCCGCGGTCGTTCGGGCCGCGGTGCGTCATCACGTCCGTCATCGCGTCGAGGACGTCGTCCGGCACCACGAGCCTCGGCTCGCCCCGAATTTGGACAGCACCACAGATCCCGCACACGGTCTCTCGCACGCTAGCCGCGATCGCAGCGCCCCTCGACGCACTTTCGGTCAGAGCCGTTTGCCGGCCAGCCTAGCCGGACGATTAGCCCGAACCGCGACCCAGGTCGCAGCGGCCAGGGGACTAAACGGGCGGAGACGAGCGGTCGAGCGCGGTTCGCGGCCGTCGCGCCTCGCGCACCCGCTGGGGTAATCGACGGAGTCGTTGCTGGTCGCGCATGTAGGCGCGCAGCGTTTCGTCGGCGCACTGAGGTTCACGCGCAACCGCCGCGGCGACGTAGCCCCAGACGATCCCGGCTGCTTGCGGCTCGCGAAGCATGCGGTACGCCGTGCGCAGGCCGAGGTACGAGAAGCGGTACCCCATGTAACGCGCCGCGCGGCCTTGCGTCTGCCAGTGGCTGAACCGGCTCGGATCGCGTGCGCCTTCGCCTCGGTGGTGCCGGAAGGGCAAGTCCTCGATCGGCCGCACGCTCCAACCGCGCACGCTCGCCGCGACGGCGTCGAGCGTGTCCCAACCCATCCGTTCCTCGAGCGGAAGGATCTCGTCCAAGCACGCGCGCCGGTACGCGCGCGCGGCGCCCCAGACACCCGCGCCCGTCGCATGCCGCTGCCTCCAGACGCCGTCGGCGTCCTGCTCGTACGCCACGCCGCTCGAGATGCCGAGCTTCGGCTCTTCCGCGAACGCGTCGGCAAGGCGGGCGAAGTAGTCGGGCTCGAACGAGACGTCGGCGTCGAGCTTGACGACGAGCCCGCACTCCGCCGGGACCAAGGCGAGCGCTGCGTGGAAGGCCTTCACGATCGGACCGCCGCGCATCATCGAACCTGTAAGCGGCAGCTTGCTCACCGTTACCCACGCAAGCTCGGCTGCGAGCTCGTCGGCAAGTGCAAGCGTGTCGTCGGTCGATCCGGTGTCGACGATCACCCAGCACGTCGGCTCGAGCGCTTGCGCGCGAAGAGACGACGCGAGCCGGCCGAGGTTCGCGGCTTCGTTTCTCACCGGCGTGACGACGGCGTAGCCGGTCAGCTCGGTGAGAGTTTTCTCGTTTTCACCCGGGGCGTACACGACCGGAGCGTAGTCGCCGCGCGCGTGGCCGACGACGGTCCGAACGACCGGATTCCGCGCATTCATGCGGGTCCTACCGCGTTGACCCAAACATGTCCACGCGAGTCGGGGAGTTCGTCTCCTCGTTCGGGTGATCGTAGGCGTTTTGCGCGCGGCCGACACATCGTGCATGTCCGCCGCCATCGCCGTGGTGCGCCGTATACGGCGTGCCCTCCCAGTGCTTCTCCCGCTCGTCGCCCTCGCCTTGATAACGAGCGCGACCGCCGCGAGCGCCTTGTCGCGAACCGCGACTCGAAAGACAAATGCAAGTGCCTCGTCTGTCCCCCAGAACGTTTGGGGCGTCGAGGTCGGCCCGAAGGTCATGGGCCTTCTCGACCGGAAGACCCTGCGCAAGCTTCGGGACGCAGGCGTCAACACGATCTTCGGTCGTGCAGATCGCCTGAACCGTGCACAGCGCAAAGAGCTCGTGAAGATCTCCAAGGATTGGGGCTTCACGCTCTTGTGGCCGAAGCAGGCGAAAAAGGGTCACGGTGCCGCCGTCGTCCTCACGACAGGTAGCGCTCGTGCCGCCTCGCTCGCGGCCAGCACGAACGCCGACGTAATCGTCGTTCGCGTTCAGAGCCCTGCCGCTGTCGTCGCTCTCGCGAAGGTGTCCTCGAAGGGCCACCGCATCGTCGCGCTGGCGAACGTCTCAACCCGGCCGCGCTTCGCGGTCCAAAGCTGGATCGATGCAATCCAGGCAGCTGCTAGTGCCGGCTCGCTCGATCTCGCCGTCTCGCCGTCGGGCGTGACGAGGAAGCAGGGTCTCGGCCTCTACGCCGACCTGCTCAAGGTCATGTCTCCGACCATCAAGCAGCTTGCGAGTGCCGCTGAGACGAAAGCTGTCGATTCAGCTTCCGTGAGCGCCACTTCGGGTGCGGCCGCACGTGGGTCGAAGCCGGGCAAGCCACCGAAGACGACTACGACGACCGTAACCCTACAAACGCATCCGACCACGACCACGTCCACCACGACTACCGCTACTGCCACGACCACTGTCAAGACGACCACCGCGACTACGACGACTGCGACAACGCAGACGCATCCCACGACCACTGCCACGACATCGGCTACGACGACGACCGCTCCGGCTCCGGCTCCAGCGACGGCCGACGGCAGCGCATACGTGTCGCCGTCCGGTTCCGACTCGAACGCCTGCACCGCAGCAGCACCGTGCGCATCCTTCTCGAAGGCCTACCGCGCTGCGAAGCCCGGTCAGACCGTCTGGGTCGCGAGCGGTAGTTACTCAGCTCAGCGAATCGATTTCGACTCGACGAAGACGTCCGAGGTCGTGACGGTCGCTCCGGCTGCCGGGGCTTCGGTCTCGGTAGCTCGGCTAGACCTGGGCCAGGGGCAGCTGCTGGTTCGCGGTCCCGCGCACGTCGTAGTCCGCGACATGACGATCGGCTACACCGCCGCGTGGGAAGGCTCCGACGACGTCGTCCTCCAGAACCTGAAGGGCCGCGGCTTCGACATCGTGTCCGCCGGAAGTGGAATCTCGCTCCCGAACAACGTCCGCGTTGTCGGCGGTGACTTCGGCCCGTGCGAGGCTGTCTCCCAGGGCGGTAACTGCACGAACCGCATGATCGGCACGAACATCGTGGTCGACGGCGCGAGCATCCACGACGTCACCACGAACGATGCCGCGACGTACCACGTCGACGGGATCTTCATGCGCGGCTGCTCGAGCTGCACCGTTCGCAACACGACGTTCCGCGGGAACGACGTGACGAACATTCGGATCCAGAACTGCTGTGGGCTGACGCCCAACCAGAACATCACGCTCGCGAACAACTCCTTCGGCCAGCCGAACGGCGGGCGCTCAGACGGCGTCGACGTCGACACGGCGACCGGAGGGCTCGTGTTCGAGAGCAACACGTTCGATCCGCTCACCGGCCCGGTGATCCTCGCCGGAACCGCCACGTTCAATGGAAACAAGATGATGTACGCAAACGGCCCCTGCGTCGCGGGTGCCACCTACGTCGGCAACACGGTGAAGCCGTTCAGCGCGTTCTACAACGTCCTCTGCGGGTCCACCGACAAGTGGGGCAACTGGGTCCTATAAGTCTCCCCGCAAGCGAAAGTCAGCTAGCGAAGCGCGGCGTCAGCCGCGCTTCGCTTTTGCCGGGCACTGACCGCTCGTGATCCCGGGATGCGCCTGTGTCTTCAGCGCGGTACCGCTCACCCAGATCGTCTTGTTCCGGGGGTGCTTCTTCGTCCCGCCGTGCTTGCAAGCCGGCGTGTCGCGTCGTTGATCCGCGCCGACGTCGCACTTGACGGCGCTCGTGCGCAAGCCTCCGTCGATGTCGACGTGCGGACAGCTGCCGGCGTCGGCGCGGCCGATCGCCGGCGAGCTCGGCGTCACGTGGTAGTTGAAGCTGCGTCCGTCCACGTAACCGAAAGACGAGACCCGGCGATCGGTCGGTCCGCACGGGTTGTTTCCCGTGAACGGCGAGAACGGCACGAAGATGTTGTGTGAATACGTGACCCCGGTCACGCACGCGAAGTTCATCATCAAGTTGTTCACGAGTCGAGCGTTCGTTCCGGTCCAGTCGGCTCGCGCAAGGGCCGGCCCCGCTGACTCGGCGAACGAGTTGTTCCGAACCACGAGACCCGCGACCGGATCGTCGAAATCGATCGCGTCACCGCGCGGCGTGACGTTGTCGCCCTGGAGAGCCGGGGCGAACCAGTTGTTCTCGATCGCGATGTTCGTGTTCGGCGGTAGCTGGCAGCAGTTCTGCACGCGGATGTTCGTGATCATGTTCCCGTAGAACAGCGACCGTTTGATCGTGCATCCCTGGCAGCCGCGAACGAACACGCCGTCGACGTGGTAGGTGTTCAAATCTGCCGAGGTGACGTTGTGAATCCGGGCGCCGTCGACGAGAAGGTTGGTCCCGACCATCCGGCTCGTGCAGTCACCGGCGAAGCTCGTGGCCTCGCAGGGTCCGAAGTCGCCGCCGATGACGCGGACGTTGTCGGGCGGCGGTGCGCTGCTCGCGCCGTAGACGATGTCGAAGCCGCGCGCATGGATGTTCCGAAGCTCGACGTCGGCGGAGCCGTCCCAAACGCGCACGACCCCGGCGACGATGAGGTTGCTGATGACGACGTGTTGCGGCCCGCGAGTGCCTTGCGGTCCCTGGCCGAGCTCGAGCGCGCCCAACGTGACGCCGCTCGAGCCGTTCAAGACGATCGCAGTGCCGGTCTTCGACGGGTCGAACGCGAGCTGTTGACCCGGATACGCGCCAGGTTGGATCTGCACCGTCTGGCCCGGCTTCGCGACCCGGTAGCCCCGCTGCAACGTCAGGCACGGCGCACTCTGCGTGCACGCGGCCGTGTCGGATCCAGTCGGCGAGACGTAGAGCAACGGCAACGCCGTCGCGCCGGCGGAGGCGCGCCCGCACGAAGCCGCGATGAGCGCGGAGCCGACGAGCGCGGCCATGACCCAAAACGTGCGGCGCGGTCGTGGCTCGGAATGCCTCTGCATGCTCAGCGGCCCCCTCACACCTGCGTCTTCTTCGGCGGGACGAACCAGCCGTAGCGCTCGTTGAGCGGGGCGACGAGCGGAACGCGCAGGAGAGCTCGCTTGACCGCGTTCTTCTGTGCGATCCGCCGTTTGTAGTCCGCGAAGTAGCGCTCCTTCTCCGGCGATGGTGTCGCGTAGTAGGGACCGCCGGCGTGGAACACCTGGAGCTCTTCGAGGTACGCCGCACGATAGCCGAGCTTCTCGATGTCCGCGATGTAGGCCGCGTCCTCGAGCCACCACGTGTACTTCGTGCTCTGCTGGAAGCCACCGACGCGGTCGTGGAGCTCGCGCGACGTGATGCTGCACCCGCCGCCGGTCGGTCCCAGCTTCAGCTTGATGCCGTTCTCCTCGACCGTGTGGTAGAGGTGGGCGTTGACGCGATACATGTAGTGCGCAGTCAGATCGTGCTCGTCGTCGACGAGGTTCGCGGCGAGGAAGCCGATCTGCGGCAGCCGCTCGAAGGCATCGAGGAGCGTCGCGTCCCAGTTCTGCGGTGCGTCGATGATGTCGTCGTCGACCTCGAGCATGTACGGCGCATCCGTCAGAGCGAATGCGCGCGCATACGCGTTCTGGCCGATGTTCTCCGGGTAATGAACGATGCGGAGCCGCGGATCGTCGAGCGAGTCGAGGTACTCGCGCGTTCCGTCGGTCGACGCGTTGTTCCAGATCACGATCTCGCGCGTCGCCTCCGACGTCCGCATGAGGACGTTCGACACGCACTGACGCAGGAGATGCAGCCGCTCGTGCGTGAGGACGACGATCGAGATGCAGTCGCGGCGCGCGGGCTCAGACATAGGCCGCCTGCGCCTCGCGATCGTCAGCGTTACCACCCGGCGTGACGGGCTCGCCGAGCGCATGCTCGTACGCGGCGTAGAGCTGCTCGACCGATCGGTCCCAGGAAAGTGTTTCGACGGCCCGCTCGCGGCCGGCAGTACCGAGCTTGCGACGGCGCTCCTCGTTCGTGAGGAGGTCGTCGATCGCCTGCGCGAAGGCGGCATGGTCGCCGGAGGCCGCGTACACGGCCGCGTCTCCGGCGGTCGCGCGGGTCTCCGGCAGGTCGAACGCGACGACGGCCCGGCCCATCGCGAGGTACTCGCCGACCTTGATCATCGTCGAGACGTCGTTCAGCGGATTGCTCGGCTCGGGCGAGATGCACACCTCGGCGGTCGCGAGCACGCGAACGACGTCGTCGGCGCCGAGCATCCCCGTGAACGAGACGACGTCGTCGAGGCCGAGCTCGGTCGCGAGGAGACGCATGTCGGGAACGACATCACCGTCGCCGACGAAGACGGCGCGCCAGTCGTCGCGTCGTTGCCGCAACAACCGCAGCGCGCGCAGCGCTTCCTCGATCCCGTCCTGAGGTCCCATCATCCCGACGTACGCGATCAGGTGCGCGGCGCCGTTCTTCAGAGACTCGTCGGGCTCGCGTGGTGCAAACCGTTCGAGATCGGGCCCGTTTCTCACGACGAAGACGTCGTCTGGCCGCTTGCCGCCGCGCTCGATCGCAATCCGACGGTACGACTCGTTCGTCGCGATCACGACGTCCGCGCTTCGGAACGCGCGCCGTTCGAGCGCGAGGAGCGTCCGATACATGACGCCTCGCTTCTTCCCGTAGCGCGTTGCGTAGAGCTCCGGCGAGAGATCGTGGTGGTCGAAGACGAAACGGCAGCCGCCACGCTTCAGCGAGCGCGCTGCGGCGAGGAGGAAATCGGGCGGGCTTGCCGCGTGGACGACGTCGAATCGCCGCTCGCGAGCAAGGGTCCGCGCCTGCTTGCGGATCGCGCGAAACGCCGACGTGTACTCGCGGAGGTACCCGAGCGCGCCGCCGGAGGACGTGCGCGGATCGAAGCGATGGATCTCGATGCCCTCCACGACCGCGCGAGGCTCGCGGTCGCGCTGCTCGCCGCGCGGGCAGACGACGACGACCTGAAGACCCGCGTCGCGAAGCGCGCATGCCTCAAGCCACACGCGCCGATCGAACGGAACGGAGAGGTTCTCGACAAGCATGAGAACTCGCCGCTCGTGGCGCAGCGCGTGCGGCAGCATGGGCGTGAGATCTGCCTCGGCGGAAGCCACCGCGTTCGATTGTAGGCTCGGCTCGACGGAGGGCTCCTGCGCGAACGGCTAGTTTTGCGCGCCTCCACTGGGCAGGAAGTCGGGCGCCACTAAGCTGCGATTTGTGCCGACCGACGACCTCCTCAAGGATGGCACCGCGGTCGGGTTTCTCGAGCTCGGCCACGTACACGACGGGCTGAAAGCTCAAGTCCTCGCGGACATCGCCGACCTGATCGACTCGAACGCATACACGAATGGTCCGGCCGTGCGCGAGTTCGAGGAATCCTTCGCCGACTACTGCGGAACAACCGAGTGCGTCGGTCTTGCCAGCGGCCTCGACGCCCTTCGGCTCGCGCTGATCACGCTTGGGCTCGAGCCCGGCGACGAGGTGATCGTGCCGGCGAACACGTTCATCGCCACGATCGAGGCAGTCACGCAGGCCGGCGGAGTGCCGGTACTCGTCGATGCGCGCGAAGACGACTACAACATCGACGTCGACGCGGCGGCAGCAGCTGTGACAGCGCGGACGCGCGCGATCGTTCCGGTGCATCTCTACGGCCAGCTCGCGAACGTCACGAAGCTGCGCGCTCTTGGAGAGCGTCACGGCGTCGCGCTCGTCGAAGACGCCTGCCAGGCCCACGGCGCAACGCGCGACGGCGTGCGCGCGGGCACGGTCGGAACCGCGGCGGCGTTCAGCTTCTATCCGGGCAAGAACCTCGGCGCGATGGGCGACGCGGGTGCGCTCGTCACGAACGACCGCGAGCTCGCCGAGACCGTTCGCTCACTCCGCGAGCACGGTCAAAAGCGGAAGTACGAGCACGAGCGCGAGGGTTACACGGCGCGGCTCGACACGATCCAGGCGCTCGTCTTGCTCCGGAAGCTTCCGCTGCTCGATGAGTGGAACGACGAGCGGCGCGCCGCGGCGAGCTACTACGGCGACGCGCTTGCAGACGTCGGCGACCTGCGGCTTCCGGTAGTTGCGCCGGCGAGCGAGCCGGTGTGGCACTTGTACGTCGTGCGGACGGCAGCTCCGGAGTCGCTCGCCGAGTTCTTGCGCGAGCGCGGAATCGGGAGCGGCCGTCACTATCCCGAGCCGATCCATCTGACGCGCGCGTGTGCGCACCTCGGCTTCGGCCAAGGATCCTTCCCGGTGTCGGAGCGCCTCGCGTCCGAGGTTCTCTCGCTGCCGATCTTCCCGGGCATCTCGGAAGCGCAGCTCGAGGCGGTCGTCGATGCGACTGCCGCGTACTTCGATGGCTGACGCGCCCGCGAACGACGCGCCCCACCGACTGCTCAATGACGTCTCGTTCGGAGACGAGGTGATCGTGCAGTCGTTCACGAACCTCTACGGCTGCCGGATCGGCGACGGCACCCGCATCGGACCGTTCGTCGAGATTCAACGCGGGGCGGTCGTCGGCGCGCGCTGCAAGATTCAGAGTCACACGTTCATCTGCGACGGCGTCGAGATCGAAGACGAGGTCTTCATCGGCCACGGTGTGATGTTCGTCAACGACAAGTCACCTCGCGCGACGGCAGCCGACGGAGCGCTCCAGACCGACGATGACTGGAGGCTCCTGCGCACCGTTGTCGAGCGGGGCGCGAGTGTCGGGTCCGGTGCGGTCGTGCTCGGCGGCGTGCGAATCGGAGCAGGGGCGCTCGTCGGAGCGGGCGCGGTCGTGACGAAGGACGTCGAGCCGGAGGCGGTCGTCGCCGGAGTGCCGGCCCGCGAAATGGCGACGGGCGGTCGCGTCTCGTCGTAAGCTCCAAGCAGCAGGATGGGGGGGTTGTACGACACCGAGTACTTCCGGTGGCAGCGCACCACGGCTGCGCGCAGCGCCGAGGCACTCCTGCCGATCGTCATCGAGCTCTTCTCGCCTGAGTCGATCGTCGACATCGGCTGTGGGACGGGCATGTGGCTACGAGGCGCGCTCGACCTTGGGGTGGAGGACGTCTTCGGCGTCGACGACGCCGGCGGCGACGAGCTCGTGATCCCGCCCGATCGGTTCCTTCGTCACGACTTGCGCGAGCCGATTCGGCTTGATCGTCAATTCGACCTCGCAATCTGCATGGAGGTCGTCGAGCACCTTCCGCCGGCGCGCGGACCGGAGCTCGTGCGCGAGCTGTGCGCGCTCGCCGACGTGGTGCTCTTCTCGGGTGCGATTCCCGGCCAGACGCCTCCCGGCACCCCCAAGCATCCGAATGAGCGCTGGCAGTCGTACTGGGCTGCAGAGTTCGTCGCTGCTGGGCATCAGCCTGTCGACGCGCTCCGCGCGCGGATCTGGAACGACGGGCGGATCGCGTTCTGGTACCGGCAGAACCTATTCGTCGCCGTCGCCGCAGCCACGCCGGCGCCTCACGGCGACAACGAGATTCGCGACCTCGTCCATCCGGATCTTTGGAAGCGCGTCCACACTGACCTCTGGGCCGAGGAGATCAGCCTGCGCGCGCACTTGCACTCGCTTCCGGGCGCGTTTCGGCGCGCGCTCGAACGGCGACTCTAGGTTCCTGCCGCGTCCTCGGGGCGTGAGGCCGACCGGGTCGCTCTTGCACGAGAACGGCTCGACGCGACGAGGTTGCGGCCGGTCTGACCGAGCGGAGTCGCGACCGCCCACGCGAGCGTCCGGCGATCGGCGACCGCCGGCGGATAAGTCCGGACGGCGCGCAAGACGTACCGAGCCGCATCGCGCCGCCGCCCGGCCTGGAGCTCGTCGAGAGCGATCGCGAGCGCGAGCTCGGAACGAGGCTGTCGCTCCTGCCGCCAGCTGAGGACGCCGGGCCGCTCGCGCTGTGCTGCTGCGACGAGTTCTTCCATCAGCTCGAGGTACCGCTTCCGGACGTCTTGCTCCTCGAACGTCATCGAGTCGAGGTGCACGCGGTAGTCGGCGTCGCACACGTCGAGGAAGCCGAACGGGACGTGCAGCGCAAGGCGGAACCACACGTCGTAGTCCTCGTAGATCACCTTGCGGAACTCCGCCTTCGCTTGCTCGTATGCGCTTCGCCGCACGACCACCGACGACGGGTGTCCGATCGCGTTTCGGTAGACGAGCTTGCGGAGGAGGTCATCCGGTGGGATCACGCCCTCGGCGAAGCCGTAGCCGCGGTGGCCGATCGTGCGTCCGCTTTCGTCGATCTCCCGTGTCCTCGAGAAGACGACGCCGCATTCCGGGTGAGCCTCGAAGAACGCGACGCGGCGTTCGAGGAACTCCGGCGCCCAGCGGTCGTCGTCGTGGAGGAGCGCAACGTACGGAGCTTCGCCCGCTCGGACGAGCCAGTTCCAGTTCGCCGACTGCCCTTGCCGCTCGGGCCGGCCGACGTACCGGATCCGCGTGTCCGAGAGATACGGCTCGACGAGCTCGTAGATCGTGCTGGAGGCGACGCCGTCTTCGGAGATCGTCATCGTCCACGACTCGAACGTCTGCGCGAGCACCGACTCGATCGCCTCGACGATGTAGTCGGGTCGCTTGTACGCCGGCATGCCGACGTCGACATTCGCGTTGTTGCCGGTCATGGGGTCGGCGTGCTCGGCGGCCGGCTCAGGTCGTAGAGGTACAGCAGCGCGACTCCCTTTTGCACGCCTGCCAGCGGCTGCCCGACTCGGTTGAGCGGCTCGATGAAGTTGTTCGGCGCGAACGGGTAGTAGTGCGTGAAGAGGAACCAGACGCGCTTGCGCCCGCGAAGCTTCGGAAGGTCGTTCTGGAACGCGCGGAGAAGATCGTCGCCCCCGGAGCCGACGACGAGCGCCGGGGTTCGCGAGACGATTGCGGGCGCCGTCTGCGACGTTCCGTGGGCCGTCTTGAACGGCCACAGCGCTCGTTCACGTGCCTGGCGCGAGTCGTTGCAGTCGTGACAGCGCAGGTAGTACCGGAACGCGTACTGCGAATTCTGGAACAGGTAGAGCGTGTCACCGCGTTTCCAGTTCGTCGCCAGGTAGTCGAGCATCGGCTTCATCGGCTCGGCGTTCGGCGGCCGAACGAGATGTCGCGCCGCGGTTACCCCCGCCGGTGCGAAGACGAGCAGCACGATCACTGCGGCGACGATGAGCGACAACGGGCGCCGCAGGGCTTCGACCAGCTCCACCGCGCCGGCTGCGACGAGGAGAACCGCGAGCGGAAGCAGGAAGAGGATGAACCGCTGGCCGATCGGGTACTTGTGCTGAAGCCCGGCGACGACCGCGAGCGTCGACGTGGCGGCGATCATGCCGATCATCTCCGGCCGGCGCCGCCAGATGTTCACCGCGCCGGCTGCTGCGAGAAGCGCCGTCATTCCGACGATGGTGCGCGGCAGCTGACCCGGATCGCTGAAGATCGTGTAGAGGCCCTTGACGACGCTCGAGCTGTGCGCCGAACCGGCGCCGCTCCTCGTCAGCGTGACCTCGAGCTGGTGGAGGTGGCGAATCGAGACGGCGTATTCGATCCCGAAGCTCACGAGCCAGACCGCGTAGACGATCCCCTGGTGTGCTAGCGAGACGACGTCGCGCGAGCGCAACGCCAAGACGGCCGCGACCACTCCGAATCCGGCCAGGAAGAACACCGACGTGTGTGAGAGCCAGGGCGCGACGAGGCCGGCAATCGCGAGCGGCAGCAGCGTGCGCCCGTTTGGAGCCGCCGTCAGTGCACGCGTCGCGAGGAGAACGAGCAACAAGCCGATGAGGACGTCGAAGCCGTACTGCTTCGCCTCGGCGGAGTAGTAGACGAACGGCTCGAGTGTCGCGAAAAGGAAAAGCGCCGGCACGATGGCGCGCGGCTGGAGCAGCGACCGTGCAACCGAAAGGAAGAGGAAGAGCGATACGACGCCGGCGACGAAGGGAAGAAAGCGCAAGACGTATTCGCCGTCGCCGAACACGCTGATCATTGCTTTCTCGAGGAAGAGGAAGAGGACGGGCGCGCCCTGGTTGAAGTCGAGCTTGCCGACGAGGTCCGAGTACGAGCGGTCCGTCAGGTTCAGTGTGAGGTACGACTCGTCGAGCCAGAGCGACCGCGGATGCAGGTAGCGAACGACCCGGAGCAGGACCCCGATTGCGAGACACACTACGATCGCATGCGCCGACACGAAAAGGCCTGCACGTTCGAGCGCCTTTCCGAGTCGGGCCGCGCGATCCGACCGCGTCGCGCGATCGGAAACGCCGTCTGCCGACGTCGTCGCCGAATCCATCTTCATACGATCACTATGGTCGAGTTCGTTGCGGCCAAAGTACTAGCTCTTCGAACAGGGCCCGGAAAGCTCGGGTCATCAGTGACATGAGACGAAGAAATCGTCAATCGAGTTCTCGACGGCGGCGGTCGTAGGCATGCGAATTCGGTGCTACTCGACCGGCCGTGTCCGGTCGAAGCGTGGCGCTCGTGGGGCTCGCCGCTATGTCGTCGACGACTGGAGCGAGCAGACGCTGCCGGTCAACGTCTTCCTGATCGAGCATCCGGCGGGTCTCTGTCTCGTCGATGCAGGTCAGGAAGCGGCGGCCACGACGCGCGGGTACTTCCCGTGGTGGCATCCGTTCATGCGGCTCTCTCGGTTCGAGCTCGATTCCTCGGATGAGATCGCCGCGCAACTCGCGGAAGACGGCATCGATCCGAGGTCCATCCGCTGGGTCGTGCTCACGCATCTTCATACAGACCACGCAGGCGGGCTGCACGGACTCTCCGGCGCCGAGGTCGTCGTCGCGCGAGCCGAGTGGGAGCGCGCGCAGGGCTGGCGGGGCAAGGTGCGCGGCTACCTCCCGGACCGTTGGCCGCGTGAGTTGGAGCCGCACCTCGTCGACCTCGACGGACCGCCGGTCGACGGATTCGCCGCGAGCCACGATCTCGCCGGCGATGGGACGTTGTTGCTCGTGCCGCTGCCGGGCCACACGCCGACGCACATCGGCCTGCTCGCGCGGGACGACGATCGCGGATACCTCTTCGTCGGCGATGCGGCGCATACCGCGGCCGAGCTCAGAACGGTCGAGCCGGAGCTGGCGCGACGTTGTACAGACGCAGGTTTGGTCGTACTCGCTGCGCACGAGGACGTCGATTGGAGATTCGTTCGGCCCTAACCGTTTGGCGAGGCAGAGCCGGGGTTCGTCTGGGGACGCAACCCGGCCGCCCTGTTCGTTCGCCGGTTGCCGCCGGAGCGCCTCCGCCGTAGTCTCCATTCGTGCTGCGGACAGCGGCTTCGCCTGCGCAAGAACGGCCTCGGATGCGAAGATCGACCGTGGCTCGAACGGTGCTGCGCTCGCCGCGCGCGATCGCAGCTGTCCTCGTCGTTGCGTTCGCGGTCCTGGTTGTCGGAAGCGCGGCAACGGCTGATCAGCTTCCCGCTCCGATCTTCACGGTCGCAGGGAACGGAGCGAGTGGCCAATCCGGCGACGGCGGCCCTGCAATCGACGCCACCATCGACCGTCCCCGGAGCATCGCGCCGCTTCCAGACGGCGGCTATCTCTTTGTGGAGCCTTTCCAAAACGACGTCAGGCGCGTTTGGCCGGACGGCACGATCACGAGGTTCGCCGGCGACGGCACGGCCGGCTACGGCGGGGACGGCGGCGCCGCGACGAGCGCCCAGTTCAACCTCCCGCATTCCGTTTCGCTGATGACGGACGGCAGCGTCATCATCGCGGACAACGTCAACAACAGGATCCGTCGTGTCTCTCCGACAGGCACGGTCACGACGGTCGCTGGGAACGGCGTCGCGGGGTACAGCGGCGATGGCGGACCCGCCACCGCGGCTTCGATCAACAATCCGCGCGGCGCGGTCGCGATGCCGGACGGCGGATTCCTGATCGCCGACTCGAACAACCATCGCGTCCGCCGTGTCTCGGCGAGCGGAACAATCACGACCGTCGCCGGGACGGGCGTCCAGGGTTTTTCGGGCGATGGTGGACCTGCGACGCAGGCGCAGCTCAACATCGCGTTCGGTGTCGCCGTGATGGCTGACGGCGGATTCTTGATCGTCGACGTCGGCAACCAAAGGATCCGACGCGTCTCGCCGACCGGCACAATCACGACGGTCGCCGGAAACGGGATCGCGGGATATACCGGCGACGGCGGCCCGGCGACAGCAGCGGAGCTGAACAACCCACACAACGTGTGGCCGACTGCCGACGGTGGCTTCCTGATCGCGGATGCGAGCAACACGTCGATTCGTCGCGTCGCCGCGGACGGGACGATCACGACAGTCGTCGGGAACGGCACCTCCGGGTTCAGCGGTGACGGCGGCCCCGCGACGCTCGCGCAGGTGAGCTTCCCGAAGGCGGTTGTAGAGCTTCCTTCCGGAGCGCTGCTCGTCGCCGACACGAGCAACAACCGCATCCGTTATGTCGGACAGCCGGTTGCGCCGACGTCGATGTCGCCGCCGACGGTCAACGGCACCCCACAGAGCGGCGCCACGCTCACGGCTTCCACGGGGCGGTGGAACGCGACACCGCCGCCGTCGTATGCTTATCAATGGCGTCGCTGCAACGCCTCGGGAACGACGTGCGGCGACATCGGCGGCGCCACCGCGTCCACCTATGTGGCAACGGGTTCGGACGTCGGTTCCACCCTTCGGGTCGTCGTGACTGCGACGAACGCGGCGGGTTCTGCGGCGTCGACGTCGGCCGCGACCTCGACGGTGCAGTCGGCTCCGCAGCCACCGGCGAACACGGCGCCGCCCACGATCAATGGAACGCCGGCGCAGGGGCAAACGCTGACCGCCACGCCGGGAACGTGGACCGGCACCCAGCCAATCGCGTACGGGTACCAGTGGAGACGCTGCGACAGCTCCGGCGGCTCGTGCGCGGATATCGCGGGAGCGACGTCGTCGTCGTACACGGTCGTGCCCGCCGATGCCGGCGCCAGCTTCGTCGTCGCCGTCACCGCAACGAACTCCGTGGGAACCGCCTCGGCCTCGTCTGCAGCGACCGCGGTCGTGCCCGGGGCGGCACCGCAACCTCCGGTCAACAGCTCGGCTCCGACGATCTCGGGGACCGCCAGCCCCGGCCAGACGTTGACGGCCGACCCTGGTACCTGGAGCGGAACGACGCCCATCACGTATGCCTACCAATGGCGGCGCTGCACGTCCGCTGGGATTGCCTGCGTGGACCTTGCGGGGGCGACCGCGAAGACGTACACGGTGCAGTCAAGTGACGCAGGATCGTCGCTTCAGGTTCGCGTCACGGCGTCGAATGCAGCCGGCGAAACGGGCTATGCCGCTGCCGTTCGAAGCAACGGCCCGCGCGCGTATTGGCGTTTCGACGACAGTGGAAACACGCTCGTCGACGATCGCGGCTTCGCAAACGGTACGTACATCAACAGCCCGACACGACTCGCGGCCAGCCTGCTCGCAGGCGACGACGATTCGGCTGTTGCATTCAACGGGACGAGCCAGTATGCGGACGTGCCTGCGAACGCCGCGTGGACGCCGACGCGGTTTTCGATCGAAGTCGTCGTCCGGCCGTCGAAGCTGCCCGCGAACGCCACGCTGTGGTCGACGATCGGCGCCGGCTTCACCGGCTGGTGGTTGAACACGGGTCCGAGCGGCGAAGCGCGTCTGTTCATTGGTGACGGCACCGCCTGGCGTTCCCAGGCGAGCGCGACGATTCTCAACGCCGGCGCCACGT
The DNA here is from genome assembly GCA_046734795.1 of Actinomycetota bacterium. Lineage (GTDB taxonomy): Bacteria > Actinomycetota > Thermoleophilia > Gaiellales > Gaiellaceae > JBKPRX01. The sequence goes on along the minus strand of JBKPRX010000182.1, from coordinate 14,708 downwards.
ACGACGTCGTCGGTACGTACGACGGCGCAAATGCGCGCCTGTACGTGAACGGGGCACTTGTCGCGACCGGTCCGACGACGACGATGAACGGAAACGTCGGCTCGAGCCCGATGCGGTTCGGTGCGTACTCGACCGGACCCGGTCAGTACTGGCCCGGCGTACTCGATGACGCGAGCTTCTACACGAACGTTCTGACGGGCACGCAGGTTCAGGCGCATTACCAGGCGCTCATCACGGCCGGTCCGTCCGCCGACTCCGCGCCCGTCACGGTCGGCAACGCGCCGCCGTCGAATACGGCTGTGCCGTCGGTGAGTGGGCAGGCGGTGGTGGGGCAGTCGTTGTCGGCTGATCCGGGTTCGTGGTCGGGGTCGCAGCCGATTGGGTTTGCGTATCAGTGGCGGCGGTGTGATTCGTCGGGTGCTGGGTGTGTGGATGTGGGGGGCGCGACGGGGCAGTCGTATGTGGTGGCGTCGGGTGATGTTGGTTCGACGTTGCGGGTGCGGGTGACGGGGTCGAATTCGGTGGGTTCGTCGAGTGCGGATTCGGCGGCGACTGCGGTGGTGTCGGCTGCGCAGCAGTCGGCGACATTTGCGGTGGTTGCGGGTGCGGATGATGGGGATGTGTCGGTGCGTGCGGCGTCGTCTGCGGGGTATCCGCCTTCGGGGTCTCCGGCTGCGAATTCGGCGGGGTCGGTGTTTACGGCGGGGAAGCGGTTGGCGTTTTCGAATTTCCAGGTTTTGACGGCGTTGGTTCGTTTCGATACGTCGTCGTTGCCGGATGGTGCGACGGTGACGGGTGTGTCGTTGCGGCTGGGTGTGAATGCGAAGGCGGATGGGGACGGTCGGAGCTTGGTGGCGGAGTGGTACGACCCGTCGTCGTGGCCGATCGATGCTGGTGATTCGACGTTCGCGGTGGGGTCGTCGGCGTTGTCGGTGCCGGTTGGGTCGGTGGCGACGGGGCAGGTGGTGAGTTTTGCGTTGGCGGGTCCTGGCTCGGTCTCGAAGACGGGGTATACGGCGCTGCGGGTTGGTATCTCGGGCGGTCAGCCTGCGGCGGACAACTACGTGCAGTTCGCCTCGTCGGAGAGCACCGGCCTCGCCGGCCCACAACTCGTCGTCACCTACACGACGCCATGACCAAGGACCGAACCAATCGCGTACGCAGCGGCTTCGCCGTAGCTGCCCTGGCGATCGTGGCAGCGGTCGGTGCGGCTTCGAGCACACGTGCAGATGCGAGCAGCTCTCCCGGGAGAGCGCAGGCGTTCGCGCTCCAGCCGACCGTCAGGTGCTTGACACGCGCCGGCGGTCGCGTCACGGCGATCCCCGCGCGCGACGCGGACCTCAAGGCGCTGCACGACCTTGCGCAACGAACCTCTCGGAAGCTCGTGCTGCGGGGTCAGACCATCGGGTTCGCTGTCGTCGACAGCGACGCAACAGCGACGTTGTTGATCGAGCTCCTCGATCGTCCGAGCACGGGTTTCCTCGCGGCGAGGCGAGCGAACGCGATCTTTCTCTACCGGCCGGCGAACCGGCGCGCCCTGAACGCCGCCGTCGCGTGCTTGCGCACTTAGGGGCTCCGACCGGAACATCAGCCCGTCGTTCGTAGGTGCGGCCTGGCGATTCGGAAGCGCACCCGGATTGCGGCCTAGCCTTCTGGTCAGCTGGATCTGGCTATGAAGACCGGCTCTCGTCCGGATAATGAGACGTAGCCACGACCTTGGGCTCGACGCGGCGCTGCGCCGCGGGCCGTGAAACCGTTGGAGGAACCGAATCGTGATGAGCGACGCGAACCGCACATGGGAGAGTCAGTGGGACGAGGTCCGCGTGCTTGTCACCGGCGGCGCGTCGTTCATCGGCAGCCATCTCGTCGACCGTCTCGTCGAGCTCGGTGCGCAGGTTCGCGTCGCGGACGACCTCTCGAGCGGCAAGCTCGGGAACCTCGGCCGCAGCCTCGACTTCATCGAGTTCCGGGAAGGTGATCTCCGCGAGCGCGAGTTCGCGCGCGAGGCGCTCGACCGGCAGGAGGTCGTCTTCCATCTCGCCGCTGCACACGGCGGGCGCGGCTTCATCGACACACACCCGGCCGACTGCGCCGCGAACATGGTGCTCGACGGTGTCGTGTTCGACGAGTGCTGGCGCGCAGGCGTCGAGCGCGTCTGCTTCGCAAGCTCGGCCTGCGTCTATCCCGTGCAGCTCCAGGAGAAGCCGGTCGACGGAACGACCGTCTACCTCCGCGAGGAGTGGGCGGATCCGTTCACACAGGGTGCGGCAGCTGCCGACGGCGAGTACGGCTGGGCGAAGTTGATGGGCGAGATGAGCCTGAAGGCGTACTGGAAGCAGCACGGCCTGCGGTCAGTGGCCTGCCGGCTCTTCACGGCGTACGGCGAGCGCGAGAACGAGACGCACGCTGTAATCGCGCTGATCGCGAAGGCGTTCGTCGAGATGGATCCGTACGAGATCTGGGGCGACGGCCAGCAGGATCGAAACTTCACGTACGTCGGGGACATCGTCGAGGGCATGCTGCGCGCGGCGCTCGTGATCGACGACGCATCTCCGGTCAACCTCGGGACCGCGGAGCACATCAAGATCCTCGACTCGGCGAAGATGATCTTCGCGGAGACCGGGTTCACGCCGAACGAAATCTTCTTCGACCTCTCGAAGCCTGTCGGTGTCTACAGCCGCGCGGCGGACCTCACCCGCACGCGCGCTCTGCTCGGCTGGGAACCGCAGACGTCGTTCGTCGACGGACTGCGCCGCACGATCGCGTGGTACTACGACGATCGAGATCGCGCTGCGGTCGCTGCGCAGATGGAAGCGCTCCTGAGCGAGCGATGACCGCCGCGCGCCCGAGCGGCGCCGCAAGCACCGCACAACTCGTGCCGCTCGTCTCGGTCGTCGTACCGGCTTTCAACGCCGCGCGGTTCATCGAGACGAGCGTTGCGTCGATCCTCGGCCAGACCTACGACAAGCTCGAGGTCGTCGTCGTCGACGATGCGTCCACCGACGACACCGCAGACGTCCTCGCGCGCATCGGCGACGAGCGCTTGCGTGTCATCAGGAACGAGCGGAACCTCGGTCAGTTCGGAGCGATCAACGTCGGCATCGCGCACGCACGCGGCGAGATCGTCGCAATCCAGCACGCCGACGACGAGTACCTGCCGGCGATCGTCGAGCGGCAGGTCGCGGTCCTCGATGCGCATCCGGACGCAGGTGCTGCCTTCGCGCTCGACGTCTTCGTCGACGAAGCAGGGCGCGAGTACTCGCGCGTCGTTCTGCCGGACGAGTTCAACGCCGGCGGCCTGTTGACCTACGGGCGCGTGTTGAACGGCATCCTCCGCCACGGCAACTCGTTCGTCCGCGGCGGCACGAGCTTCGTGCGCCGCGAGGTCTACGAGGCGGTCGGACAGTTCTCGACCGACGACGGCCTGCGCGGCGACATCGAGATGTGGTTGCGGGTCGCGGCGCACCGGCCGATCGTCATCAACCCGGAGTATCTGACGCGCTATCGCTGGGGCCACGACAACGAGTCGAGCCGCTACGGGCGCCTTCGAGCCGATCCGGAGCTCTCGTTCGGCGTGATCGACCGTCGACTCGCTGCCGGCGACGCGGCGCTCGCCGAGGCAGATGCGCTTGCGGCCTACGAGGGCCGCCGCGCAGAGGATCTGCTGATCGTGACCGCGAACCGGTACGTCATCGGCAATCGGAAGGCAGCTCGCCAGATCCTTGCGCGGGTCTCGCCGCGCGCACTTCTCCGCACGCGTCAGGTGCAGCGCGGACGCCTGCTCGTCCTCTGGCTCCTCTTGCACCTGCTCGTCCGGCTCCCGCGCGTCGGCGCGATCGCATCGCTCTTCTACCGGCGCTGGGGCGCCGGTCCGCGCGCTGCCGTCGGAGGCGTTGCGTCATGAGCGTGCTGACGTTGTACGTCGATCCGCCGTCGTACCACGGCGAGCGCGATCGGCTCTTCGACGTCGAATGGGCGCGGCGGACCGGTGGGATCGACGTGCTCGCGCCCTTCGTTCATCTGCGCGGCTGGCTCGCCGAGCGCGACGTCGCCGTGCACACGGGGGACCTGCTGCCCGACGAAGCGAACGGAACGTCCGCGTTCGTGTCCTTCGGCATGCGCGATCGGTACCGGAAGCTCGTCGAGCGAAGCGACGTCGTGCTCTCGGCGTTCTTCGCGTTCGAGTGCCCGATCGTCGAGCCCAGCATGTATCGCGACCTCGAACCCGCAAGTCACGCGTTTCGGCGCGTGTACTCCTACAGCACCGAGGAAGCGCTGAAGCCGTTCCTGACCGGCCGTGTGCCCTTGCATTCGTTCCGGATTCCGCAGTTCTTCGACGCGGCGCATCCGACCTTGTTCGATCGCGGCGAGCGCGACTTCCTCGTGATGATCAACGGCAACAAAGCGCCGAGTGTCTCCTACCAGGAGCTCTACACCGAACGGCTGCGCGCGCTCGCGTACTTCGAGCGGTTCCGTGAGGTCGACCTGTACGGGATCGGATGGGACGGACCGGTGATGCGTGTGGGAGACAGCCGGCTCCCGGGCTTCGCCCGTCGCTGGTCCTATCGAGCGCAACGCCGCTGGCAGAAACTCCGGCCGCCCATGGACGAGACGTCGCAGGCGGTCCGGCGCTCCTACCGTGGTCCGTCGAGCGACAAGGCGGAGACGCTCAGCAAGTACACGTTCTCGCTCTGCTTCGAGAACATGGTGCTCGAGGGATGGATCACGGAGAAGATCTTCGACTGCTTTTACGTCGGGACGGTTCCGGTCTACCTCGGCGCGCCCGACATCACCGACTGGGTTCCGGCGGAGACGTTCGTGGACGTTCGGCAGTTCTCGGGCTTCGAGGACCTGCGCGAGTTCCTGCGGTCGCTCGGGCCGGCGGAGATCGCGGCGTACCGAGATGCTGCTCGCTCTTACATCGAGTCCGAGGCGTTCTATCCGTTCTCGAAGGAGGCATTCGCCGAGCTGGTCGGTGGAGCGGTGCTCGAGGACGCCGGCGTGGTCGTGTGAGCGCCGCAGCGCCTGCGTCCGTCACGTCGTCGTCGCCCACCGGGCGGCCGCGCGTGCTCGTGCTGACCCGTTCGTACCCGAACGCGCTTCTGCCCGCGCTCGGCCTCTGGGTCGAGCGGCCGACGCTCAAGCTTGCGGAGCGGTGCGACGTCCGCGTCCTCTCGCCGGTGCCGTACTGCCCACCGCTGCCGTCGGTGGGACCGTTACGCGAGTACACCCGCTTCCGCGGCGTCTTGCGCGAGGAAACGCGAAACGGCATCGAGGTCCTGCGACCGCGGTTTCCCGTCGGACCGGGCACCGTGCTCTATCCGCTCGAAGCCGCCGGCTATTTCGCAGGCGTGCGCTCTGCAGTGGACTCGTTGCGCGAGCGCTTTCCGTTCGACGTCATCCATGCGCACTTCATCTACCCAGACGGCGTCGTCGCCGAGCGGCTTGCGCGGCGTTACTCCGTCCCGTTCGTCGTCAGCGAGCACGCGCCGTGGCGCGGCTGGTTCTCACGTCGCGGGGTCGCGGCCAAGGCACTTCCCGCTGCTCGCCGCGCTTCGATGTTGATGCCGGTGAGCACTGCCGTGCGCGCCGACATGCTCGAGTACGGCATCGACGACGAGCGCATCGAGGTCGTGCCGCCCGGTGTCGACGAGACGTTGTTCGCTCCGCAGCCGGGCGCAGAGCGGTCGGACGACATCCTCTTCGTCGGCTTCGTCAACTTCAACAAAGGCCTCGACGTGCTCTTCGAAGCGATGCGCATCCTCCAGAGTCGCGGCAGCCGCGCGCGGCTCCTCGTCGCCGGCGGCGCGCACTACCGGAACACGCGACTCCAGGGCGTCCAGCTCGCGCGCCTGCCGGAGGAGCTCGGGATCGCGGACCGCGTCGAGTTCTTCGGCGTTCGCCCGCCGGAGGAGATCGCGCGCCTGATGGCGAGCGCCGGCGTCGTCGTCCTGCCGAGCCGCGCGGAGAGCTTCGGGGCCGTTCTCGTCGAGGCGCTCGCGTGCGGGACACCGGTTGTGGCGACGCGCTGCGGCGGTCCCGAGGACATCGTCACTCCCGAGGTCGGCGAGCTCGTGCCGCGCGAGGATCCCGATGCGCTTGCCGGCGCGCTCGAACGCGTGCTCGCAGAGCGCGACCGCTTCGACGCGAGCGACCTCCGCCGTTACGCGGTCGAGCGGTTCGGGCTCGCGCGAACGACTGCGCTCACCGTCGCCGTCTACGAGCGCGTGCTCGCGCGATGAGCGCTCCCGAGACGCTTGTCCCGGAGCCCGCGCAGGTCGTCCCGGCTCGGGAGCGGCGCAGCGCGGTTCTGCGCCAGGGCGCGGGAAACATGCTGCTCAACCTCGCGACGCTCGCGCTCAACTTTGCGCTCACGCTCGTCCTCTCGCATGCACTCGGCGCTGCCGGCTTCGGCGCGTACTCGTTCGCCTACGCGTTCGCGATGGTCCTTTCGATCCCGGCGATGCTCGGGCTCACGCAGCTGCTCGTTCGCGAGATCTCGAAATACCGCGTCTCGGAGAGCTGGGCCTCGATCCGTGGACTCCTGAGGCGAGCGAACGAGCTGATCGTCGTCGCTTCCGTCGCAATCGCTGTCGGCGCCGCAGTCGTGATCGCAGCGACAGGCTGGCCGTCGGACGAGCTCCATCGACCGACGCTTCTTGCCGTCGTCCTCGTCCCGGTCGTCGCGATCACTGCAGCGCGTCAAGGGGCCATGCAGGGCTTCGGGCGCGTCGTCCTCGGGCGGGTCCCGGAGGCTGTCGTCGCGCCGAGTTTGCTGCTCGCCCTCTGCGGCGTGCTCTTCGCAGCCCGCGGCCACGACTTCACCGCGACCGATGCAGTCGCCGCGGCGATCGTGTCCTTTGCCGTTGCCGCAGCGATCGGCGCGCTCTTCTTGCGGCGTACGCTGCCCGCGGCTGTTCGGCAGAGCACTCCGATCTTCCAGACCGAGCTGTGGCTGCGTCTCGCAGTGCCGCTGCTCGCGCTGACGATCGTGCAGACGTTGTACGCGCAGTCCCCGACTGTGTTGCTCGGCGCCCTCGGGACCTCCGAAGACGTGGGCGTCTACAGCGTCGCCGCCAAGGTCGCAGGCCTGCTGTCCTTCTTGCTCGTCGCGATGATGCCTGCGCTGATGCCGGTGGTCGCTGAGCTGTACGCGCGCGGCGATCGGGACGAGCTTCAGCGCGTGCTGACGCGCTCGGCTCGCATCGTGCTGCTCGCATCCGTCCCGATCGCGATCGTCGCGATCGTCTTCGCCGGTCCGATCCTCGGCATCTTCGGGTCGAGCTTCGAGGACGGCGCGACCGCTCTACGCATCCTCGCGCTCGGTCACATCGTCAACGTGTGCGCGGGCTTCCCGGGTATCGCGCTGCCGATGATCGGCGACATGCGTGCCGCGAACACGGTGATGGCGTCCGCGGCGCTCGCGAACGTCGCGTTGTCTGTCGCGTTGATCCCGCCGTTCGGCGCCTCGGGCGCGGCGGCGGCCATGGCGGTTTCGCTCGCCGCCTCGAACGTCGGCCTCGCCGGCGCTCTCTGGTGGAGGCACCGAATCTACACGCTGCCGTTCGGCCAGCCACGCAGCCGCTAGTCGTCGCTCGATCGCTGCGCGTGCTCGGACACGACCGCCTCGGGCCCGTCGGTGACCTTCCAATAGCCGCCGGCGTCGTTCGGGTCGAAGAAGCGGACGCCGAGACGTGCGCGGCCGAGGACGGTCCCGAGGAGATCGCGCGCTGCTTTGGCAGCCGTGTCCGCGTGTGCGTGAAGCCGTCCGCTCTTGTACGTCGTCGCGACGCGTTCTTCGAACGCGCGTCGCTTCTCCGCGTGTGCTGGTGAAGGCTTCGGCGCCGCTACGCCGACGACGACGCGCGGCTTCACATCCGGACCGATCGAGAAGACGCAGACGTCTTCGAAGCCGGCTTCGTCGAGCAGCACCCAAAGGCCGCTCGCGCTGAATCGCCAGTAGTCGGTCGGAAAGCCGTTGAGCCGGTAATTGAACGGCGCCGACACGATCGCCACGCCGTCGTCGCTGAGGATGCGCCGAGCCTCCGCGATGATGCGGCCCGGCCGCGGCGTGTGCGAGAGCATGTCGCACATCACGACCGCGCCCGCAAAGCCGTCGGCAAACGAGAGCGCTTCGGCGTTTTCGATGCGATCGACCCCGAGACCGCTCCGCGCGTCGCAGCCGAGGTACTCGCGGCCGGGAAAATAGCGCCGCAAGTCCGACAGCTCTTCCGCCCCGGGCAGGTACTTCGAGCCGAGCTCGACGATCGGCCCGCCGGGCTCGAAGGTCTCCGCGAAGAGCCGCACCGCCGTGTTCACCGCGCGCATCACGACTCCATCATCCCCGTCCGTCCGCGGAAGACCACTGCTCGAGCTGCTCCGCGAACGTGGCGCGATCCCAATCGTGGACGATCAATCGCGGCAGCTCGAAGATCGACGCGTCGGCTCGCACCGCATCCTGGACGTTCGCGCACGCGGACTCGTAGCCGGCTTCCCGGACCGCTGCGACGTCTTGGCGGCCGTAGTCCTTCGGCCCGCCGTATGGATACGCAAAGCTCGTCACTGGCTTGCCGCTCAGCTCCTCGAGCGTGCGGCGGTCCGGCCCGATCTCCTGTCGCCGCTCGGTGTCGTCGAGAACCGCGAGTCGGCGGTGCGAGACGGTGTGGGCCCCAACCTCGCACCCTTCGGCTCGCGCGAGCGATTCGAGCTCCGAAGTCTCGAGCGGCATTCGCGAGCGACGCGTCGGCCGCTCGACGCCGACGGCGGCCGCCACCTCGGCGACGACTCGCTCACGCTCGTCGGCCGGCGCTCCCATCAGAGCCCGGACGATTCCGTAGTACGCCCGCTCGCGATCGCTCAATCGGTACTGGCGGCCGCGGATGAGCGGACGACGGATGCGCTCCGACAGCGACCAGCGCCGGCGGCGGCCGCCGAGCTCGAGGTCGATCGCCGCGGGAGGATCGGGCGTCCCGAGGAGCAACGCCTCGAGCTCGTCCCACCAAAACTCGCGCTTCGAGCCGACGGAGCCGGCCGGTACGAACATCGTCGCCGGCACGCCGTGGCGCGCCAGCGGCTCGAGCGCGTGGTCGACGATTCCCGAGTAGCCGTCGTCGAAGGTCACGCAGACCGCACGCTCGATCGCGGTGCCGTCGCGGAGCCGTTGCACGAGCGTCGAGAGCGCGAGCGGCTTGAAGCGGCCGGCGATCAGCTGCACGTGCTCGGCAAAGCGTTCCGCCGAGACGCTCAGGCCGAGCGGGTCGTTGCCGTCACCGCCGATCCGGTGGTACAGGAGGATCAGGCACATCGGCTGTGTGCGCTCGCGGCGTGGGCGCGTGAGCGGCATCAGTGCTTGCGGGCGCGAACTCGCACCTCGGCGTAGCGCATGCCGGCGCGGTCGACGAGGCGGTCGAGCCGCTTGCGCACGTCGCTTCGCTTCGCGCGGTGCTCGACGGTCGGCGCGACGAGATGTCGCAACGCCGCCGGGTCGAGCGTCACTCCTGTCGCGGCGGAGATGCGTCCAAGCGAACCGTCGAAGTCGTTCCGGAGCTCACCGAGCTCGACGCAGATGTCGGCGTGCGCCTCGTGCTCGGCTCGGCTCAGCTCCCAGAGCTTCGAGAAGCGCTCGTAGCCGGACGTCGAAGCGCTTGCCGCGAGCTCGGGATAGTGCGGCGCGAGATCCTCGCACCAGGCGGCGAGGCGAAAGCCCATGAAGTCGACGCCATCCTGGCCGACGTCCTCGCGGCGGGTGTACTCCTGCGCCCGGCGGACCCAGCTTCGCCACTGGTCGTCGCGTTCCCGGTAGATGTTGACGATGCGCGCCGTCGGGAATTTTCGCTTCAGCCACGGGAACCGGAACGTGAAGCGGTTGTCCTTGAGCACGACGCTCGGTGCGCGTCCGTATGCGCTGCCGATGAGGTACGCGAGGTACCGTTCGAGCTCGGGCGCCTCGTCCTCGGCGCCGAGGTGGTAGCCGCTGAGGCCCCAGGCGGGATCGAAGAGCTGCGGGATCTCGTCGAAGCCCTTGTACTCGCGAAAGTAGTCGCCGACGAACGAGTGGCCCTCGTATGCGCGCGGCGTCCAGACGAGGTACTCGAGGAGTCGCTCGTGCAGCGGCTCGTACAGGCAATGCGTGCCGTCGACGTTGCGAAAGAGCGTGAAGAGCAACGTCGTGCCGGACGAGAAGTCGCCGCTGATGAAGACGAGGTTGCTCACGTCAGGCCGGTGTCGCGACGGCGAGCAGGTTGTGGCCGTACGGCAGCGTCCGTCCCGGACGGGCGAGCCAGCGTCTCTCGGCGGCCAAAAGACGCGAGCCGACTGCGCGCCGGAGCCGTCCTTCGTCGCTCGACGGCACCCCGTGTCGAGTCTCGTTCGGCGCATGCGGTGCGCGTCCGCGGACCGCGGCGGCGAGCGACACGACGACGTTGACGTAGCTCACGCGCTCCGGATTGAAGCCGCCGGTGCGCAGCGTCTCTTCGAGCGAGGTCCGGTCGTACGCGCGCCAGTCGTCGCGCTCGCGCCGGAGGTGACGAGAGCCGTTCGTCCGCAGGAGCAGCGCGCCGGTCGGCACGAGCACGCGCCGGAGCTCGCGCAGGCTCGCCTCGACGTCTCGCTCGTGGATGTGTTGGAGGACGTCGTGGCTGACGATCAGGTCGAAGCTTCCGTCGTCGAACGGAAGCTCGTGCAGTGCGGCGACACGGACGTCCGCCTCCGGCACCCGCTGCTTCGCGAACGCGACCGCGTCGGAGCCAAGGTCGACGCCGGCGACGGTCTCGAACCGACCTGAGTCGACGGCCCAACGCAGCAATCCGCCCGGACCGCAGCCGGCGTCGAGCAACGCTCGCGCACGGTCGAGCCGGTCGCCGAGGAGCGCGAGCTCGATCGCGAGCATGCCGCGGTACCACCAGTGCTGCTCGTCCACCTCCGCGAGGCGGGCGTAGTACTCGGCTGGGACGCCGGGAGCGATGGCTGGCGCGGCCACGTTCGAAGTCTAGGTTGGCTGTTCGCGGACAGGTCCCGCCCTCCGGCTAGGGTTGCCTGTCCATCACGGAGCCCGCCCGGATCGTCACGATAGATTCGGTTGGTGAAGGCTGCAGCCGAGCTCCGCGAGACGCGGAGCGCCGACGTCCTCCGACGACCTTTCATCCCTGGAGCTCGATGGTCGCGCCTGAGCTGATCGAGGCGTTTGCCGGGAAGCGCGTTCTCATCACGGGCGGGGTGGGCTTCATCGGCTCGAACCTTGCGCGCGAGCTCGTGCGGGCCGGCAGCGACGTCGTGCTTGTCGATTCGCTCGTCCCCGAATACGGCGGGAACCTCCACAACATCGCCGGACTCGATGAGAGGGTCACGCTCAACATCTCGGACATCCGCGACGAGCACAGCCTGCAGTACCTGATCCAAGGCCAAGATGTCGTCTTCAACCTCGCCGGGCAGACCAGTCATCTCGACTCGATGGAGAATCCGTATACGGACCTCGAGATCAACTGCCGAAGTCAGCTCTCAATCCTCGAGGCCTGCCGGCGCCACAACCCCGAGGTCCGCATCGTGTTCGCGAGCACGCGTCAGATCTACGGACGACCGCAATACCTTCCTGTCGACGAGCAGCACCCGATTGTCCCGGTCGACGTGAACGGCATCAACAAGACGGCCGGCGAGTGGTACCACCTGCTGTACGGATCCGTCTATGGCCTCCGCGTCTGCGTTCTTCGCCTGACGAATACCTACGGTCCTCGGATGCGCGTCAGGGACGCGAGGCAGACCTTTCTCGGCTTCTGGTTCCGTCAGCTGCTTTCGGGTGAGGAGCTGCTCGTGTTCGGTGACGGGACGCAACGGCGCGACTTCAACTACGTCGACGATGCAGTGCAAGCATTCTTGCTCGCGGCCATTCGCGAGGAGGCGATCGGAAAGGTCTACAACCTCGGAGGCGACGAGGTCGTTACGCTTCGCGAGCTGGCCGAGCTGCTCATCGACGTAGACGTTCGAGCGGGCCAGTATCGGCTTGTTCCTTTTCCGCCGGAGCGAAAGACGATCGACATCGGCGACTACTACGCCGATTCCTCGCGGATCCGGGCCGACCTCGGCTGGTCGCCCACTGTCTCGTTGCGCGAGGGCGTTGAGGCGTCGCTCGCGTTCTACCGCGAGCACCGCGAGCACTACTGGGGCGACGACTGAACGTTCCGTTCCTCGATCTCTCGCGACAGATCGCGGACCTCCGCACCGAGATCGATTCGACGATCGCGTCCGTCCTGAACGAAAGCCGTTTCGTCCTCGGTCCAGCGGTCGAGGAGTTCGAGCGCGACTTCGCAGCGTTCTGTGGGGCAAGCGCTGCAATTGGCGTCGCAAGCGGAACCGATGCGCTGACGATTGGGCTGCAGGCGGTCGGCGTCGGTCCCGGCGACGAAGTGGTCACAGCGGCGAACACGTGCGTGCCGACGATTGCGGCGATCGAGGCTGCTGGCGCGGTTCCAGTGCTGGCCGACGTCGACCCGGAGACGTACACGATCGACCCGGCGCGGATCGAAGAAGCACTCACCGAACGAACGCGGGCGATCGTGCCCGTGCACCTCTACGGCCAATGCGCCGATATGCCTGCGATCGTCGAGCTCGCAGCTCGGCGAGATCTCAAGGTGGTCGAGGATGCTGCGCAGGCGCACGGCGCGGCCGATCGCGGACGGCGCGCGGGTGCTCTCGGCGACGCGGCGGCGTTCAGCTTCTATCCGACGAAGAACCTCGGTGCGCTCGGCGACGGCGGCGCTGTCGTGACCAGTGATCCAAGTGTGGCCCGTCAAGCGCGACTGCTCCGCAGTTATGGCGAGAGCGAGCGTTATCTATCCGTGAGGTCGGGCCGGAATAGCCGCCTCGACACGATGCAAGCCGCGCTGCTGCGCGCCAAGCTCGCTCAACTCGAACGGTGGACGGAGCGTCGGCGCGAGATCGCCGCTGCGTATACCGAGTCGTTCGCGGGCCTGCCGATCGACTTGCCGGTCGAGGCGGATGGTCGGCGCCACGTCTACCACTTGTTCGTCGTCGCGACACAGGACCGAGACGGCTTTCGCGAAGCGCTGAGAGACGACGGCGTCGAGACTCTCGTGCACTACCCGCGGCCGGTTCACGGCCATCCTGCGTACCGGCAGCTCGCACCGAGCGGGCGTCGCCTGGACGAGAGCGAACGGCTGGCGCGGCAAGTCGTCAGCCTGCCGCTCTTCCCCGAGCTGACGCAGCGCGAGGTCGAGACGGTGATCGCGGCCGTCCGTCGCGCCTGCGCGTCGGCCTAGCCGAGCGGCCGCCGCGGTAGCTCGTTCGGCCGCCTCGCTCGAATCCAGAGAGGAAACGACGCGACCGCTGCGCGCGACTTCGCCACGCCTTCCGGCTAGCTCCGGCCGGACTGGCGGCCGACCGGCACGCCGCGATAATGGCAGCGTGAGGGCTGCATCTGAGCTTCGTCGGCGCGGCCGCCTGCTGTGGAAGTCGCTCACGTCGCGGCCCGCCACGACGCCGCAGGCTCCCGACTTTCTCGCGCGGATGGACAACCGCTGGCGGAAGGGCCAGCAGAGCGAGACCCGCTACTGGCACACGTACTTCGCCGGCCGCGCCGGCGACGACCTCCAACAGCGCCTCGACCCGGAGCGGCCCCTGCAGGAGCACGTCGCTCGATGGCTCGATCCCGCCGCGGAGTCGCCGGAGATCCTCGACGTCGGCGCGGGCCCGTTGACGACGCTCGGCAAAATCTGGAACGGCCGTCGCGTGACGATCACCGCCGTCGACCTCCTCGCCGACGACTACGACGACGTCCTCGCCGAGTTCGACATCGCGCCGCCGGTGCGGACGGTGAGCTGCCCGACAGAGCAGCTCGTCCACCGATTCGGCGAGGAGCGGTTCGATCTCGTCTACATCGAGAACGCGCTCGACCACCACGCCGACGTCGTGGAGGCGATCGACCAGATGCTTCGTGTGACCCGCGTGGGCGGCCATGTCGTGATGCGGCACGCACGCGACGAGGCGGAGACTCGCGGCTACGAAGGGCTGCACCAGTGGAACCTCGCGATCGAGGACGGCGACTACGCGCTCTGGAACCGCGAGGCGCGGACGAGTGTGCGACGCGAGTTCGGCGATTCCACGGAGCTCGTCGAGCTCGATCGCTCCGACGATCCGTGGGAGGTCGTCGTGATCGAGAAGAGAAGCGACCCTCCGGCCCGTCCGTAGGGTCCCTGCCTGATGTCGGTTCGCCGGGCTCTCGTCGCGGTTGTCGCGCTCGGCGGGGTCCTTGCAGTCGCGCTCGCCGCGCGTCCGACCGGGTCCGCCTCGCCGTCGGCGCCGATCGCCGTCACCGTCGACCTCCGCGCGCAGCGACAAGTCGTCCAAGGCTTCGGAACCTCCGAGCGCGTCTGGAGCGATCCGCACCTTTCCGGTAGCCCGCGCACGATCGTCCCGGCAACCGTTCAACGGACGATTCTCACCGCGCTCTACCGCCGCATCGGGTTGACGAGGGTGCGGCCGATCCTCGACGCGGGAGTGCAGGAGACGCCCGGCGGGAGATTCAACTTCGCCGGGAAGCTCGGCGAGGATCACGTCGCGTTTGTGAAGCAGGCGAGGCCGTACGGGTTGAAGGTCTTCTACCCGGGGCCGGTGTACCTCGAGAGCTGGATGCGGCCCGACGATCCCGGCGCGTACGTCGACTGGGCGATGACGGTCTTGCGGTACTGGCGCTCGAA
>JBKPRX010000181.1:0-6349 GCA_046734795.1 Actinomycetota bacterium | reverse complement strand
GGTCACAGAGACCAGATCACCGAGCTCGACGACGGCGACAAGGTCTTGCTTCGCATCGACCGCGAAATCACGGTGTGGCCCTGATGGACATTGTCTTTCGTGCCGGGATCGCGTTCGCGTTCATCCTCTTCTTGACGCGTGTCGTCGGACGCAAGGAGTTGAGCTCGCTCGAGCCGGTCGATCTCATCCTGCTCATCGTTCTCGGCGACCTGATCCAGCAGGGCGTGACGCAGAGCGACTACTCGGTGACGGGGCTCGTTCTCGCCGGCACGACGATCGCGCTCTTACAGGCGGGCACTTCCTGGGCGGCGTTTCGCTTTCCGCGCGTGCGCAAGGTCGTCGACGGCGAGCCGATCGTGATCGTGCAAGACGGGAAGCTGCTCGAGGGAAACTTGAAGCGGGAGCGGATCACGCCGGAAGACGTCGCCGAGGAGATGCGCGGACAGCAGATCGCGCACCTCGACGAAGTAGAGTGGGCCGTCCTCGAGACGAGCGGCAAGATCAGCTTCATCCAGAAGAGCAAGTGACGCTTCATCTCTCCGAGGCCGACGTCGCGCAACTGCTGACGCCTGCGGATGCCGTCGACGCGGTCGAGGCGTGCTTCGAGCGGATGGCTCGCGGAGCAGTCGAAAATCGGCCGCGCTATCGGCTTCCGCTCGACGCCGGCGCGCTCGCCGTGATGGCCGCCGCCGATCTCGAGCTCGGCTACGCGGGCGCCAAGGTCTACGCCGGCTTCGCGTCCGGCGCGCGCTTCGCCGTGCTCCTCTTTCGTGCCGAAGAGCCGGAGCTCGTCGCGGTGATCGACGCCGACAAGCTGGGCCAGCTCAGGACCGGCGCGGCGAGTGGCGTCGCCGCCAAGCATCTGGCGAAGAACGGCGCGACGACGCTTGGGATCATCGGCTGCGGCTGGCAGGCCGAGAGCCAGGTTGCGTCGATCCGTGTCGCGGTCCCGTCGATCGAGCGCGTCGTCGCGTATTGCCGGACGCCCGAGCGTCTCGAGGCGTTCTGCACGCAGAACGGAGCCGACCCTGCCGAGACGCAGAGTGAGGCTGCCGCGCAAGACATCGTCGTCACCGCGACGACATCGCGCGACCCGGTGTTGCGCGGCGACTGGCTCCAGCCGGGAACACTCGTCTGCGCGATCGGCGCGAACGACTTGCGCAAACGGGAGCTCGATCACGTCGTTCTCGAACGAGCGGCATTCGTGTGTTGCGACTCCGTCGAGACCGCGAAGCTCGAGTCGGCGGATCTCGTCGAGCCGGTTCAGTCCGGAGTCTTGGACTGGCTCGAGGTGCACGAGCTGCAGGCGGTCGTCGGCGGTGAGCTCACGGGCCGGGCGGATCCAGAAGACATCGTCGTCTTCAAGTCGAACGGGCTTGCGGCGTGGGACGTCGCGGTCGCTGCGGCCGTCGTCGAGAAAGCGCGAGCGGCCGGCGTCGGTCGCGAGCTCTAGCTCGAAGCAAGCGAGCCGCGCGCTGCGTCGACCGTGTCGGCGCCGAGTGCATGGATCAACTCGGGGCGGTCGAGAAGCCGAGCCTGCTGTTGCGGCGTCAAACGGTTTTGCACGTACCGGTCCTGCAAGATCTCTTCGAGCGCGCGACCGCGGCGGTGCTCGCGGATGACGTATTCGGCGACGCGCTCCTCAGCCGACGACCGCGCGAAGAGAAACGAGAACGGGTTCCCCCGAATCCACGAGGTGAGCTTGGCCACGCGCGTCGATCTTAGCTTCGGACCGAGTTATCCTGATTGCGTGCGCGCCCGAGCGGACGCTGGTCGCTTCGCGGAACGCGTGCTCCACGGAATCGACGAGCAGGGGGTCGAGGAGCGCGTCGTCGTTTGGATTGAGCGGAAGTCCGGCGCTCTGTGGGCGGTCGGCCGCGCGGTGAATCCGCAGCATCGCCAATCCGACGAGCCGCGTCGCGAGGACTACATCTTCGAAGGCTACGAGCTGGACGATGCGCTGCAGGCGGCGAACGAGTGTCTCGAAGACGATCTCGACGTCTCCGAGAGCGACGGTCGCAGCGAGATCGTGAAGCCGTTCACTCGGAGCGAGCTGCTGAAGCCGCTCGAGCGCTGGTTCTTCAACCGCTGACCAGACTCAGCGCTTCGCGCTTCCGCGCGCCGGCGGCCACTCGAGATTCGCGTCAGGGATCGGATCGCCATGGGGATCGTGCGTCGGAAAGCCCAGCGCCTCGTCGATTCGCTGCTCGAGCTCCTCGGAGATCGCGTGCTCGAGCCGGTCTGCCTCGTCGTGCACCTCGTCGACGTGCAGGCCGAGCGTCTCCGCGAGGTAGAGCTCGAGGAGCCGATGGTGGCGGATGACCTCGAGCGCAACGCGTTCACCGGCCGGCGTGAGCTCGACTCCGCGATACGGAGCATGGTCCGCGAGTCCGAGCGCCGCGAGCTTCTTGACCATCGCACTCGCGGATGCGGCGGAAACGCTCTGGGCGCGCGCGAGAGCAGTCACGGTGACGCGGTCCTGCTCTTGCGCGAGCTTGTAGATCTCGCGGAGGTAGTGCTGAATCGCGTCGCTCAACGGCTCCTTCGCCACGCGTGAAGCATAAGTACCTCGTTAGGCTTGCACCCATGCCGAAGGCCGTGATCCTCTCGGGTGTGCGAACGCCGGTCGGGCGCTACGGCGGCGGGCTGGCCGAGGTGCGTCCCGACGATCTCGCCGCGCTCGCGATCTCAGCCGCGGTGGATCGCGCCGGCATTCCGCGCGACGAGATCGAAGACGTCTACATGGGCTGCGCGAACCAGGCAGGCGAGGACAATCGCAACGTCGCGCGCATGGCGGTGCTCCTCGCGGGGCTGCCGGAATCGGTTGCCGGCGTGACGATGAATCGCCTGTGCGCTTCGGGTCTCTCGGCCGTCGTTGCTGCGTGTCACTCGGTGATCGCAGGCGACGGCGATCTCTTCGTCGCCGGCGGTGTCGAGTCGATGAGTCGAGCGCCGCTCGTGACCGCGAAGCCTGACAAGGCGTTTCCGCGCGGCGACCGCACGATGTACGACACGACGCTCGGCTGGCGGTTCGTCAATCCGAAGATGAAGGAGATGTTCCCGCCGGAGACGATGGGCGAGACCGGCGAGAACGTCGCGGAGCGCTGGGGCATCACGCGTCAGGAACAGGACGAGTTCGGTTACGCGTCGCAGCAGAAGTGGGGTGCCGCGGCCGAGGCCGGCAGATGGGACGACGAGCTCATCCCGGTCGGTGATGCTACGCGCGACGAGCACCCGCGCCCGGAAACGTCGCTCGAGAAGCTCTCGACGCTGCGACCGGCGTTCCGTGAGAACGGCAGTGTCACTGCGGGTAACTCGAGCGGCATCAACGACGGCGCGGCCGCGCTCGTGATCGCGAGCGAGGAGAAGGCGAAGAAGCTCGGCGTCGAGCCGCTCGGCACGTTCGTCGGCAGCGCGGTCGCCGGTGTCGACCCGCGCGTTATGGGGATCGGGCCGATTCCCGCAGTGAAGAAGCTTCTCGAGCGCACGGGCCGCTCGGTCGACGAGATCGACCTCGTCGAGCTCAACGAGGCGTTTGCATCGCAGAGTCTCGCCGTGATTCGCGACCTCGCTCTCGATCCCGACAAGGTGAACGTCAACGGCGGTGCGATCGCGATCGGTCACCCACTCGGGATGAGCGGTGCGCGTCTCGTTGTCTCGCTCTTGCACGAGCTTCGCCGGCGTGACGGCAAGCTCGGTCTCGCGACGCTTTGCGTCGGGGTCGGTCAGGGTCAGGCCGCGCTCTTCGAGCGCAACGGCAGCTGACGGCTAGGAAACCGGCGGGCGGACGTAGATCACGCCTTCGTGCTTGATCGGCACGAAAGGTGCGCCGAGGTCCATGACGATGCCCTCGACGTAGGAGTGAAGCTCGTCGCAGGCCGCGTCCGCGTCGTCGCCGCACGGGATCTCGATGCCGACCTCGTTACTCGGCTTCGCATCCAAGCCCGCGTCGAGGAGCGCCTGCAGCAGGCGGTCGCGATCCGGGATCCGAGCGGCTTCGACCTGGATTTGGTTCGACATTGCGGCGACTCCTTTGGATCCGAGAATGAGCATCGAAGGATCGCAAAAGCATCCCGGCAGCGCAAATCGGATCCAAGCTAGGCGTCGATCGGAGTCGCTGCGCCTCGTCGGACGCCGCGGGCAGCCCCGGCACTCGCGACGACCACGAGCGCTATCGCGAGCACAGCGCGGAGCTGAAGATGCTCGTCCAGAAACACGAGGCCGACGATCGCTGCCACCGCCGGCTCGAGACTCAGGAGGACGCCGAAGACGTGCGGCGGCAGGCGTCGCATCGCCTCGAGCTCGAGCGTGTAGGGAACCGCAGAAGAGAGCAGCCCGACGCCGAGGCCGGCCGCGAGCAGGCGTGGGTCGCCGAGGTCGGTGCCGCCACTCTCGAGGCCCGACGGCAGCGCCAAGATCGTCCCGATCGCGAGTGCGGGCGCGAGCGCTTCGGTTCCGTGCCAGACACGACCGGCCCACGTCCCGACGACGATGTAGATCGCCCAGAAGACACCGGCGAGTGCCGCGAAGAAAAGCCCGAGTGTGCTCACGTCATCCCCCGGGGACTCGGCAAGTAGGGCGACTCCCGCCGCCGCAAGAGCGACCCAAAGTAGGTCGATGGGTCGACGTGAGCCGATCACCGCGACGGCGAGGGGCCCGATGAACTCGACGGTGACTGCGACGCCGAGCGGTAGTCGCTGCAACGACTCGTAGAAGGCGAGATTCATGCACGCGAGGACCACACCGAGGGCGACGGCCGCCAGAAGCTCGGTTTGCGACCGTGTACGCAGTCGTGGCGACCTCAGCGCCCACACCGCGACCGCGCCGAAGAAGAGGCGGAGGAGCACGACGCCGGGCGGCCCGAGCTCGTCGAAGAGCGACTTCGCGAGCGCGGCGCCGGCCTGCACCGAGACGGCGGCGCCTACGACGAGCGCCGGCGCGGATGCGCTTCGGGTGTTAGCCAGGCTGCGCCGACTCGTCGCTCTGGAAGAGGCTGAAGGCGTTCCCTTCGATGTCGCTGCAGCCCGAGAACCACCCGACGCCCGGGATCGGTTGCTTGTCGGCTGCCTCGCCCCCGAGCTCGCGCACCTTTGCAACGGACGCGTCGATGTCGTCCGTGTCGAAGTAGACGACGAGATGTCCGACGTTCTCGCTGCCCATCACCGCGCCGCCTTCGGTGAGGTGGTAGTCCATGTCGCCGAACGGCGGCTGGAACTGCCAGCCGAAAAGGCCGCTGTAGAACTCGCGCGCGCGTCCAGAATCGCTTGCCGGGACTTCGAAGTGAACGAGCTTTCCTGCCATCAGGCCTCCTCGACGTGAACGAGGTGAGTGTTCCGGACCGGTGATGATCCATGTCGCATCGCAGGGCGGTGCGGTGCGGCTCGGTGCGACGCGCGACCGCCACGTCGAGCTGCCCGAGTGGGGACCGGCGGATGTCTGGCTGCATCCGCGTTAGGCTCACGACATGGCTGACGAAGAAATCGTCATCGTCGAGCGCGACGGGCCCGTCGGAGTCGTGTTGATGAACCGGCCCGACAAGTTGAACGCGCTCTCGTCACGACTCGTCGGCGCAGTCGCCGACGCGATGCAGGAGTTCGATCGCGATCGCGAGATCCGTGCGATCGTTCTCGGTGGCGGTGAGCGGGCGTTCGCTGCGGGCGCCGACATCGAGCAGATGGAAGGCTCGGATCCCGCTTCCGTTCTCGACGGCTTGCGGCTCGATGCCTGGGACCGCATTCGCGACGTACGGACGCCGATCGTCGCGGCGGTGTCCGGCTATGCGCTTGGAGGCGGCTGCGAGCTGGCGATGCTCTGCGACCTCATCGTCGCTGCAGAGTCGGCGCAGTTCGGTCAGCCCGAGATCAACCTCGGAATCATCCCCGGCGCGGGTGGTACGCAGCGGCTGCCGCGTGCGGTCGGCAAGGCGATCGCGATGGACATGGTCTTGACCGGGCGGCGACTGTCCGCGCGCGAGGCGTTGCAATACGGTCTCGTCGCGCGGGTCGTCGCCGACGAGGCGTGGCTCGACGAAGCGAAGCGCGCCGCTCACGAGATTGCCGACCGCAGCCCGGTTGCGTTGCAGCTCGCGAAGGAAGCGGTGAATCAGGCGTACGAGTCGCCGCTCCAGCCGTCGATCCTCTTCGAGCGACGTGCGTTTGTCGTCGCGCGAAGCTCCGAGGACGCCGCCGAAGGTCTCAAGGCGTTCCTCGAGAAGCGCAAGGCCGAGTTCAAGGGCCGGTAGCTAGAGCTCGGTCGGCACGAGCTGCACGTCGAGCTGTCGCTCGTCTCGAATCACCGTCAGCGTCACCTCGCAACCGATCAGCTCGCTGACCATCGCGCGCTGCAAGTC
>JBKPRX010000180.1:0-6483 GCA_046734795.1 Actinomycetota bacterium | reverse complement strand
ACGGGTCGCGTGCTATTCGAGCCGCCGCGCACGGTCGCCGTGCGACGCGCAGGCGGCGCGTCGTCGTTCACCGACTGGTTCGCGCCGTACGACGTCCACGTCTACGAGCTCGAACTCGCGAATTGAGCCCCGCCCTCCGTCCTTCGCGGGGACGGCGCGGGTGCTTCCGGTGCGCGCCCCGGCACGCGCCGAGACCGCGTTCGCCTGAGCAGCTAGCTTCCATGTCGTGGCTGATGTTGGCTACGCGATCGCAGTGGGTTCGTGGGCGCCGATCCTCTGGCTTACTTGGCGCGGGGGCTATTTGCTCTGGCCGTTGTACTCGCGACGGTGACGAGATGGTTGAGCGGTCGGCGGGCATTTCTCAACGTGATGCCGTTCTCGCCTTCGCCTTTGGGATCGGCGGAACGATCGTCGGCCTCGCGGTAGTTGCTACGGCTAGCTGATCCAACCCCCGAAATCCCATCAGGGTGTAATCGCGCACGCTCGCGCGCACGCCAGTCACCCAATCGGCGTTGTCCCGTTGTTGCCCTGTGCTGGTTCTCTTTCGAGAGGGAACCGTTCGAATGCACCAGACCGCGCGCGTCCTCGTCG
The DNA here is from genome assembly GCA_046734795.1 of Actinomycetota bacterium. GTDB lineage: Bacteria > Actinomycetota > Thermoleophilia > Gaiellales > Gaiellaceae > JBKPRX01. The sequence goes on along the minus strand of JBKPRX010000180.1, from coordinate 5,892 downwards.
TAGCCGCTCAGGCTGTACGGAGCACGTCGACCGTCGCCGTCTCGACGAGGCCGGCGACCGCTCGCGCCAGATCTTCGTCGGAGGTGACGAAGACGTCCGCCTGGAGCTTCGTCAGCGCCACGTACTCGGCGTCGTAGGTCGTCTCCCACCCGAGCTGGTCTGCGACCTTCCAGGCCTGCCGCTGGAGGACCTTGTCTCCAAGGAAGCGCACCTTCAGTGAGTTGATCCGCGTCACCCGCTCGATCCCCTCTGCGGTCGAGATCTCACCCCGGCGGGCCGCCTCGTAGAGCGCCGACAGGGCCTGCGAGCGCAGGAGAGTCGGTGCGACGAGCTTGTGCTCAGCGGCGAGCTCGATTTCGCCAGCGGCAATCCGGAGCAGCGTTTCGCAGTCGACGACGAACCGTGTCACGCCGGCGTTACGTTGGCGCCACGACCGACGAGCGCGCTTCGGCGACGTGGGCGACCAGCGCGGCCGCCTCTTCGATCGAGAGTCCGTCCGTATTGACGACGAGGTCGTAGTGCGTCGGGAGCTCGTCTGCCACGTCGTAGAAGCGCTTTAGATAGTCGCGCCTCGCCGCGTCCGCGGCCTTGACGGTTCGTTCCGCCTTGGCAGGGTCAACGCCCTCCTGCTCGCTGACCCGCTTCGCGCGTGTTCTCGGCGATGCGGTGACAAGCACGCGGAGGACTCGTGCGCCGGGCTCGAGGGCATGCGACGCGGCATGCGCCGTGATGACGACGTCTCCACGTGCAGCCGTCTGCTCGATCGCCTCACGGATCAACACTTGTATCTCGTTGCTCCTCGGCCCGTCGTCGAGCACAAACGGCCCCGCGCCGGCAAGAGCCGCGGTGCCGCTGCTGCCCTCGGAGATCACGCGGAGGACGCGCGCCGCGACGGACTTCCGGCGCTCCTCGTCCGCGACATCGGCGGGCGAGATCCCTCCTCGGGCCGCTGCCCTGGCCACGATCTCCTCATCGACATGAAGAAACCCAAGCCGCTCCGCGACGAGGCGCCCGACCTCGTCGCCGCGTGACCCGGTCGAATGCGACACACAGATGACGCTGCACGGCACGAGTACGACGCTAGAACGTCGTCGAGCCGCCGTCAACGGGTCCCGATCACCGTTCATTGGCGGCGCCGGTCAGATCAGACGAACGCTGTCCAACTCGGTGAGCATCCCTAGTTCGTCTGAGACGACCCACAGCGCCGTGATCAGACCGTCGGAGATCGTAAGCACGTCGATCGTGCGGATCTCCACTGTGGCGCCTGTCGGCGCAACGGTGCCAATCGGCGTAAGCAACGGTCCGACGTGACTGCCTCGCATGTAGAACGCAATGACGAGACGATCCTGCGTCTCTACCTGATCAACGATCTCTGTCCTAAGGTCGGCGAAGGCGCGCTGCAGATTGCGCGCCCGTTCCACCAGGGCGGTTACCGGTGTCGAGACGCCGTTGATCGAAACGGGGTCCGCGTAGACCTTCCGAAACGCCGCTTCGGGATCATCGCGCTCGTCGACCGGCTCTTGCCACAACGCGAACAACTGATCCAGCAAGACGCTCATTCGCTCTAGTCTGCATCGCCACCCACTTCGCCGTCGCGAGCAAGGCGGGGGGTGGTCAGACCGTGAGGGCGTCCGGTGATCGCGGCCTTCCTCGTTCGCGAGCGCTCGCTGTGGCGCTTACCGGCGGCCGAATCGTCCTAGCGCCTTTCTCATCGGTCAGGCTCGCCCTTCGTCCCGGGGCGAGCCTGACCAGTCAGGCTTCTCGTCTGTGCTCGCGCACAAATAGTCCGACACGGACGCACTGCCTTGACCCGCGCGCATCGGCTTGCTTAGCTCGTGACAGTTCCGCGCGCTGCCCGAGTGCGTGGACGACGGGGGAGGAGACGACATGAAGAGTCTTCGAACGCTCGCGTTCGTCTCTGCGGCGATGGTGATGGTCGGTGGCGCTCAAACCGCGACCGCCACTGCACAACACGGCACGTGTCTCACGGTGGACGCGACCGCGACCGGACAGAACCTCGGCGGCGGTCAGACGACGTCGACGATCGCGCACGCAGGGATCTTCAACGGAACGAGCACCGCGCAGCTCCAGATCACCGGTGGAACGCCACCCGTTGTCACGGTCGTTGGGACCGGCGTCTTGGCGACGGATCACGGCACCCTGACGGTGAGCACTGCTGGCACCTTCAACCAAGCGACAGGTGCGATCGACTTGACCGGTCAGGTCGTTGCCGGCACCGGCATCTTCGCCCACGCAACCGGAATGCTCACGTTCGCCGGCGTCGTGGATCTCGCGACGAATACCTTCACGAACAGGATCACCGGGACCGTCTGCCTCGCCCACGGTTGAGCGGGCCGGGCGGCGTCGCGGGCTATTGGCCGAGGGCCGCTCGAACCGCCTGCTCGAGTGAGGCCGAGTCCGTCGGGCTCTGAAGGGGAACCTGCGTGGCCTCGCCGCCCGTGCGCGCGACGAAGAGCGTCGGCGTTGCCGAGACGTTCGCGCTCTGCGCGTCGTCGTCGAACGCCGCGCCCTGCTGCTTCACGGTCGTCGAGTTACGTGCGGCCACGAGCTGTCGCGGATTGAGGCCGGGGATGCTTTGCGCCGCCTGTTCGACCATCGTGTCGTCGAGCCAGCCGGTGTTCTCCGTGCCTTGGTTCTCGTAGAGCAGCTGCGCGAAGTTGAACGCCTTGTTCTGCGCAGCGGCTGCGAGCATCGCGTTGCGACCGCGAACCGAGTCCGGGCCGATGAACGCAAGCACGCGCGCGTCGAGCTTGACCTTCCCCGTGCGCACGTAGCGCTTGATGAAGTCCGGCATCACTTGCGTCTCGAACTCGCGGCAGAACGGACATTGCAGGTCGATGTACTCGACAAGCGTGACCGGCGCCGACGGCGACCCGAGCGTCGTGCCCTTCTGGGGAATGCCCTCGAGGAGCGCGTTCACGCCGGCTGCGCCCGGCAGGCCATCTGCCAGTGAGCCGCTCGTTGGAAGCGTGTCGCTCGTGCTGCTCTTGCCGCCCCCGCTCAAGACAATCGCGAGCACGATGCCCACGACGGCGATCGCAACGACTCCGCCTGCGATCGCGAGCACGCGCGGCGACGCTTGTCGCGCTCGAGCGCCTTTCGCACGAACGGGCGGCGGTGCGGTCGCGGCAGCGCGCCGTCGCGCCTTGCTCTTACGCCCGCTGGGCATCGGCGCGAACGCTACCGACGTCTTCGTCGCCGCCGGCCGCCGCCATAGCCAAGAGCTCGATCAGCAGCACGAATGCGGTGAGTGCAAGCGTCGGGATCGTCACGTAGCCGAACTCGTTGATCCACTTGACCGCGCAGCCGGCGCCGCCGATCCTGCAGGCGCTCGGCTCCGTGATCACGTTGTTCTCGATCAGCAGGTGGTAGATCGAGATGCCCGCGCCGACCACCGGAAAGGGTAGGAGGTAGCGCGCGACGCGGTAGTCGCCGTGGACAGCGGCGAAAAGCGTCAAGAGCGAAAGGGGGTACATGCAGATCCGCTGGTACCAGCAGAGCTCACATGGGACGAAGCTCGCGATCTCGGAGAAGAAGAGGCTGCCGCCGGTCGCGATCGCAGCGACGACGAACGCGGCCCAGAGCTCGTAGCCCCAGAGGCCCGCGCGAAGGAAGTCGAGCGGAGCGCGCCAGCCGAGCAGTGCGGCGAGCCCGGCAAGGGCGAACGCTAGGGCGAGCACCTGTCCCACGACACCTGCGGCCGCTAAGGCGACGGTCGTTGCGTGGGTCACGGCGGAGACTTTGCCAGCAGCTGCTCTAGCCGGTCGAAGCTTTCCGACCAGCCGGCGGCGTGGAGCGCGTGACGTTCCTCGGTCACGAAGTCGCCTTGCGTGAGATGAACCTCGGTCTGCTCGCCGCGGTCTTCGAGTGACAGCGTCACAACCGTCTCTCGATCGTCGGGATCGGGTCGGTCATAGCGGAACGTGTACGTGAGTCGTGCGGGCCGCTCGACTTCCTGGAACTCGCCCTCGAGCTGGAACGGCTCGCCTTCCGGCGGCTGCATTGCGAATCGATAGGCGCCGCCGACGCGCACGTCGAGCTCGACGCTCGGCGTCGTGAAGCCTTGCGGGCCCCACCACTTGCTCAGCGCTTCCGGAGTCGTCAGCGCGTGAAAGACCGCTTCGCGCGAAGCGGGGAGAGTCCGCTCGAGGCGCAGTACGAGAGGATCGCCGGTCGTCACGTGGTGCCTCCGCCACATCCTGACGATGTTGGCGCCGCCTCTCCATCGCCACGCGCGCGTGCTTCCGCTCGCGCCCGCGCTCTAGGGCGGCTCCGCTCGCGGCGGTGCTCCGTCCTCCCACAGGCGAAAGCCGCCGACGAACGCGCACAGGTTGTCGCCGCGGCGCGTCCCGGACGGCAGCTCGTCCAAGAGCTCGGCCTGGCCGCCGCCGATGACGACGTAGTCCGGCTCGAGCGCGGCAGTGAACGCCGCAACGATCTCGTGAACGTGTTTCTCCCACTTGCGCTTGCCGAGCCGGTCCAAACCGCGTTTGCCGACGTAATCCTCGTAGGTGTGCTTCCGGTACGGAAGATGGCCGAGCTCCAGCGGCTCGACGATGCCCTCGACGACCATCGCAGAGCCGAGCCCTGTGCCGAGACCCAGGAAGAGCATCCGGCCGCCGTCGTAGCTCCCGAGCGCCTGCATGGCTGCGTCGTTGACGACGCGTGTCGGCTTGCCGAATGCCCTCTCGAAGTCGAAGCCTCTCCAGCCGGCTGCGAGATTGACCGGGTCGTGCACGACCCGACCGGCGACGACCTGCGCCGGCACTCCGACCGACACGACGTCGTACGACCAGTCGTCGGCGAGCGCGAGAACGCGTTCGACCATGCCGCTCGCGGTGAGGCGCTTGCCCGAGCGGAAACGTCGTGGTTCCGACGCGCCCGGCACCAGCGCCTTCACGTGCGAGCCGCCCACGTCGACCGCGAGCACCGTCCGGTCGCTCATCTCGGCCTCAACGTAGCGGCCAAGGCTGTCGGCAACTGGTTAGGCTCCCGATCGACCCGCGACGCACCCAGACGTCGCGGACAAGGAGGGGGTTCGACCGTGATTCCACGTTCAGTACGCGGGCGCCGGTGGGCGCGTCCGCTGATCGTCCTTGCCCTTGCGGTTTCGGTCGTGCCTGCGGCCGGAGCAACGCGAGCGGCGGATCCGGCCGCGGCGCCGGACCTCACGGCCGTGTCGACGCTGCCGCAGTACGTCTCCGGCGGTGACGTGCTCGTTTCCGTCGCCACGCACGACAAAGGTGCGGTGAAACAGCTGCGCGTCACGCTCGACGGCATCGACGTGACGTCGTCGTTCCGACAGATGCCCGACGGATCGTTCCTCGGCCTCGTCCATGGGATGAGCGTCGGCCCGCACACGATCGTCGCCCGCGCGAACGGGAACGGGAACGGCACGCCCGCGGGTCGGTCCGACACGCTCGAGGTGATCAACCATCCGATCACCGGCGGGCTCTTCTCGGGACCGCAGCAGCTGCCGTTCTTCTGCGAGACGACGGCCTTCGGGCTGGATCCGGCGGTGCAGCCGAATTGCGAAGCCCCGACGAAGGTCAGCTACCGCTACCGCACGACTGCCGGCACGTTCCAACCGCTCGCCGATCCGACGACGCGGCCTGCCGACCTCGCGCAAACGACCGTCAACGGAAAATCCGTCGACTACATCGTGCGGCTCGAGCAAGGAACGATCGACCGCGCGGTCTACGAGATCGCGACGTTGTTCGATCCCAGCGCGCCGCCGAGCCCGTTCACGCCGGAGCCCGGCTGGAACGGGAAGCTCGTCTACACGTTCGGCGGCGGCTGCAACGTCGGCTACCACCAGGGCGCAAGCACGGGCGGAGTCTTGAACGATCTCTTCCTCGCGCGCGGCTATGC
>JBKPRX010000179.1:0-22331 GCA_046734795.1 Actinomycetota bacterium | reverse complement strand
CCGTGCGAGCGGGATACTGCTTCGTCGCCTCGTCGAAGACGAGCTCCGCTGCTTCGCCCGGCATGAGACGCCTATCTTGACGCGCCGAGGCTCCCGCCGGTCCGGCGAGAGCCTCGGGCGGATTCCGAGGAGTTACTTCGCAGGCGGAATCAGTACGCGGTTGATCACGTGGATGACCCCGTTCGACGCCATGACGTCGGGCGTCGTCACCTTCGCACTGTTCACGAAGACGTTCATGCCGGCAGTGCGGATCCGAACGCTCTTCCCGTTGAGCGTCTTCGCGGAGGCGAGCTTCACGACGTCGGCCGCCGCGACATCGCCGGACACGACGTGGTAGAGCAGCACGGCCTTGAGCTGCGCCTTGTTCTTGAGGAGCGCGTTCAGCGTCTTCTTCGGCACCTTGGCGAACGCGGCGTCGGTCGGCGCGAACACCGTGTACGGACCGGGCTTCGCGAGCGTGTTGGCGAGCCCGGCAGTCGTCAGGAGCTTCGTCAGCGTCTTGAACTGTCCCGCAGCGACTGCGGTTTGGACGATGTTCTGCTCTTGCTTCGGTTGCGCGAGCGCCGGCGAGACCGCGAGCGCGACGACAAGGGTTGCGAGGAGCGAGATCGGAACGAACTTCTTCATGTCGGACATTCCTTTCGTTTAGGCCGCGTGCGGTGGCAGCGGCTCGGGGAGTGCGTGGACGTTTCCGGGGGGACCGCCGTTTGCGGCTCCGGCCTCACGTGCGAGGAGCGACTTCTGCCGAGCGTTCTCGCGCCCGTCGAGGATCGCTCCCCACACGAGGAGTGCGAGCGCCGCCGTGACGAGCAGCGTCACGGCGACGCCCGCGGCAAAAAGGGCCGGGCCGCTCAACGTGGCCTCCTCGGTGCGACGACCCCGCCGAGGGCGAGAATCGACGGCACCCAGAGACCGACGAAGATCCCCTGCTGCTCGTGCCCACTGAACCAGAGCGACACGGACAACGCGAACGAGGCGAGCGCTGCCATGAGCAGGAGAGCCCGGGCGCGGACGACGTGCATCAGCGGGCGTCCGCCGTGGCCGCGCGGACCGCCGGCCGGCGGCCGGCGGTCGCGAGCGACCCGATTCCGTAGACCGCTGCCAGTCCGACGAGTCCGTAGATCACGCGGCTGGCGGCGTTCGTCTCGCCGAACTCCAGGCCGCCGCAAATCCAGGCGACGAGATCGAACTCGGCCACGGCGACGAGGCCCCAGTTGAGACCCCCGACCAGTACGAGCGTTGCGGCGAGGACATCGAGCTTCCTCATTTTGTACACCTCCTGTATAGATTCTGTACAGGCGGCAGAGTAGCGACGAGATTCGCTCTTGTCAAGAAGTTGTTCATGTGCTGTATAGTCAGCGCCGTGAGCGAGACAGGTGTGGTGCTACGGATCGGCGAGCTCAGCCGGCGCTCGGGCGTCAGCCCCGAGCTCCTGCGCGCATGGGAGCGGCGATACCGCCTCCTGCGCCCTACGCGCTCCTCGGGCGGTCTTCGGCTCTACTCGCTCGACGACCTCGAGCGAGTTCGTGCGATGCAGCAGCATCTCGCGGACGGCGTGGCCGCGGCGGAGGCCGCGGCGCTCGCGTCGACTACCGCCGGGCAACGAACGGACGCACCGCTCGCGCCCGCATCCGCCCGCGAGGATCTCGCTGCCGCACTCGCTGCGTTCGACGAGACGCGCGCACATGAGATCTTCGACTCGCTGCTCGCCGGCCGGTCGCTCGACTCCGCTCTGGCGGATGTCGTCGTTCCGTACCTGGAGGAGCTCGGCGACCGCTGGACACGCAACGAGGTGTCGGTCGCGCAGGAGCACTTCGCGTCGAGCTTCCTGCGCGGCCGCCTGCTTGGACTCGCGCGCGGCTGGGGCCGCGGGCTCGGGCCTAGCGTCGTGCTCGCCTGCGCGCCCGGCGAACAACATGAGCTCGGGCTGATCGCCTTCGGTCTCGCACTCCGCGCGCGCGGCTGGCGGATCCTCTATCTGGGGCCGGACACACCGGTCGCGACGATCGGTGACGCAGCGCGTGCATGCGATCCCGCCTACGTCGTCGTCAGCTCTTTCACCGCCGAGCACTTCCGTGAGAGCGCAGCCGAGCTCCGTCGGCTTGCGAAGAGCTACCGGCTCTGCCTCGGCGGCGCGGGCGCAGAAGAGGAGCGCCTCGGCGTCGACGCGCTTCGACTCACCGGCGACGTGATCGCCGCAGCCGAACGGCTGACCGACCTCGTGCGCGAAGCCGGCGCTTCGTGATCGCGGTCGTCCTGTTCACGCGCGACCTGCGCGTGCACGACCAGCCTGCGCTCCACGCAGCCGCGCAGACGCATGAGAAGCTCGTGCCGCTCTTCGTCTTCGACGACGTGCTGCTCGCCCGATCGGGTCCGAACAGGCTGACGTTCCTGCTGCATTCGCTCGAAGACCTTCGCCGCTCGCTTCGAGCGCGCGGTGCGGACCTCGTCGTCCGCTCCGGCGACCCAGTTGCGGAGACGGTGCGCGTCGCTCGCAGCGTGGGCGCCACCGCCATCTTCACCGCCGACGACGCCAGTCCGTACGCACAGCGGCGCCAGCTCCGTCTCGCGGATGCGTGCCGGACGGAGCGGCTCGAGCTGCGGCTCGTCAACACGACGGCCGTCGTGCCGTCGAAGGAGCTCGCGCCGGCCGGCCGCGACCACTACCGGGTCTTCACGCCGTACTGGCGGCGCTGGCGCGATGCGCCCACCGCCGCGGTCCTTCCCGCACCGCCACGCGTTCTGCTGCCAGACGGAGTCGAGACGGACGAGCTGCCATCGCTCCATAAGCTTTCACCCCGGCCAGCGTCACCCCGAGTGTGGAACGGCGGCGAGCGCGAAGGTCGGAAGCGGCTTGAGCGCTGGCTCACCGGCGGCCTCGCGGCTTACGCCGAAGGCGGTGATGAGCTCGCCTCCGAGCGCACGTCGCGGCTCAGCGCGTACCTCCACTTCGGCTGCGTCTCGGCAAACGAGGTCGTGGCGAGAGCGCGCGCGCAGAATCCGACAGCGGATCCATTCGTGCGGCAGCTCTGCTGGCGCGATTTCTATGCGCAGCTCCTCGCCGCGAACCCGACCACGCCTTCCGAGGATCTCTACCCAAGGCACCGCGAGCCAATCGATGACGAGCGCGCGTTCGTCCACTGGCGAAATGGACGAACCGGGTTCCCGATCGTCGACGCCGCTATGCGGCACCTCCACGGCGAAGGCTGGCTGAGCAACCGTGCGCGACTGATCGTCGCCGCGTTCCTGACGCGGACGCTCGGCCTCGACTGGCGTCGCGGCGCGGCCGTGTTCATGGACCTGCTCGTCGACGGGGACGTTGCGAACAACGTCGGGAACTGGCAGTGGGTCGCGGGTACGGGCGTTGATACGCGGCCAAACCGCCGCTTCAACCCGACCGCGCAAGCGAAACGATTCGATCCGAGCGGCGACTACGTCCGCCGGTACGTACCGGAGCTGTCGGAGCTCGTCGGCAGCAGCGTGCACGAACCGTGGCGCGCGCCTCCCGCGCTCGTCGCGCCGGAGTACCGGCGTCCCCTCCTCGAGCAGTCGCAGCCTCGCGCTCCGCGGCCCGTGCGCGACGAAGGCGCCGTGCGGCCTGAGCGAGCCGCTTGCTGAAGCGAGGGGCTACCCGCCCGGTACGTGCAGACCTGACGAACTCGTTCGGAGGAAATCAGATCGACATCGCGGCAGGCTCTTCCGAGCCCGCCTCCTGCGCAGGCACCTTGGTGTCGCGGAAGAGCACAAAGGCGAGCACCGCGGCGACGAGTGCGAACGCGGCGAGCGCGGCAAAGGCCCAGTGGTAGCCGCTCGTGACCGCCTCCGGCGTGAAGTTGCCGCTCTTCGCGTGCGCAATGAAGATCGTCGAGCTGACGGCGACGCCGATCGCACCGCCGATTTGCTGGCTCGTGTTGAGGAGTCCTGATGCGAGACCTGCCTGGTGCGGCGGTACGCCGATGAACGCGGCGATCGTGACGGGGACGAAGCTCCACGCGATTCCGATCGCGAACAACACGTAGAACGGCAGCAGGTCGGGCCAGTAGTGACCATCCACCGGTAAGCGCGTGTAGCCGAGCATCGTCCCGGCCGCTGCGAGGAGACCGGTCACCATCACCGGGCGCGGCCCGACACGGGTCACGAGAGCCTGCGCGATACCCGCCATGATCGGCGCGAGGCCGGCGGTCGCAAGCAGCGCGACACCGGTCTGCAGTGGTGACCAGCGAAGGATTTGCTGCACGTACAACGTCAGCACGAAGAAGTTCGCGTAGATGACGGCACCGAGCAGGAACCCGACGGTGTTTGCTCCGGTCAAGGTGCGGATGCGAAAGATTGCGAACGGAACGAGCGGCGCGCGCTCGCGAAGCTCCCACACGACGAACGCGACGAGCACCACTGCGGCGGCGATCAGCAGACCGATCGTGCGAGCGGTTCCCCAGCCGACGTCGGGCGCCTTCGAGATCGCGTAGACGAGCAGCGCGAGACCACCCGTCACCAAGCCCGCGCCGAGCGCGTCGAACCGCCGGTGCCCGAGGTCGGCTCGGCTTTCCGACACGATCGGACGCGTCAGCGCGAGCACCGCGGCTCCGACCGGCACGTTCACGTAGAAGATCCACTGCCAGCCCAGGTACTTCACGAGGATGCCGCCGAGCAGAACGCCGACTGCTGCACCCGCACCGCCGAGCGCACCCCACACCCCAAGCGCCTTATTGCGCTCCGCGCCCTCGGTGAACGTCGTCGTCACGATCGAAAGCGCAGCGGGCGAGATGATCGCCGCGCCGAGGCCCTGCAGCGCGCGGCCTGCGATGAGAATGCCGACGCTCGTCGCGAGCGCGTTCAGCAGCGACGCGCCGGTGAAGACGAGGAGACCCACAATGAAGATCCGGCGGCGACCGAGCAGATCGGCCATGCGGCCGCCGAGCAGCAGGAACCCCCCGAACGTAATCGCGTAGGCGGTGATCATCCACTGCACCGTCGACTCGGCGACGTCGAGGTCCTTCTGGATCGAGGGGATCGCAACGTTGACGATCGAGACGTCGAGGACCGTCATGAAGAACGCGGTCCCGACGACCGCAAGAACGAGCCACTTGTTGCGGCCAGAGCTCATCGCAGCCCTCCATTGTCCGGTCGAGTCACCACCACAGGATCACGGACGGACCCCTTGCTATGCGTCAGAGGGGCGCCGGGGAACTTTCGCGCGTCATCTACCGCACGCTGTACGGCTTCAGGCGATCGTCGCCGATCCTGCAAGCCGACGCGAGCGACGAGCACATGCAAGCGATCCGCGCCGTCACTCGCGCCTGATCGTCGTTCGGAGGGAGGCGACGCTCAGTCGCCTGTCCACGCTCACAGCCTTCGCTTCCCACCACGGTCCTCGTAGGCTCGAGGTGATGCCCGAGACGACAGAGATCCGGTTCCTCGCTCTCGGAACGCGCCGGGTCGCCTACGACATGCGTGGGGCCGGTCCACCGCTCGTCGCGCCGGCGTGGTGGGTGAGCCATCTCGAGCTCGACTGGCAGAGCACGCGCTATCGCCGATTCTGGGAGGCGCTCGCCGGCGGTTACTCACTCATCCGCTACGACCGGCTCGGCGTCGGCTTGTCGGACCGCACGGTGCACGACTCGGATCTGACGCTCGACGGCGAAGTTGCAACGCTGCGCGCGCTCATCGACGAGTTGGAGCTCGAACGCGTGTCGCTCATCGGCGGCTCGTCGGGCAGTTGTGCCGCAGTCGCCTTCGCTGCCGCGTTTCCGGAGCGGGTCGAGCGCCTCGTGCTGTACGGGTCGTACCCCGATGGCGCGGCAATCACGACGCCGGGCGTGGCCGACGCGATCGTCTCGGCCGTACGCGCGCATTGGGGACTCGGCTCACGAATGCTCAGCGACCTCTTCCTCGGTGACGCCGATCCCGGGGAGCACGAGCACTTCGCACGCTTTCAACGCGAAGCAGCAACCGCTGGAACCGCCGCTGCGTTGCTCCGTCTCGTCTATCGCCTCGACGTGCGCGCACAGCTTCCGCTAGTCCGGACGCCGACGCTCGTCGTGCACCGACGCCACGATCGCGCTGTCCCGTACGCGCTCGGACGTCAAGTCGCAGCTGGAATTTCGAGCGCGACATTCGTTCCGCTGCAGGGAAGCGCGCACTTCCCCTGGCACGGAGATGCCGAGTCGGTTGTTCGCGCGTGCCGGGAAGCACTTGCGCCTGGGCAGGCGTCGCCACCTCGTCCGGGCGAAGCGAAGGCGGTGCTGCTCTCCGGCCGTGAACGTGAGATCCTCGCCTGCGTCGCGCGCGGTCTCAGCGATCGCGAGATCGCAGAGCAACTCGTGCTGAGCCCGCATACCGTCCACCGGCACGTCGCGAACATCCGCCGCAAGCTCGGTCGCACGTCACGAACCGCCGCCGTCGCCGAGGCCGCGCGTCTCGGAATCCTGTGAGCTAGCCGGAACGGGCCATCTGCGGAAGATGGCCGCTGCGAGCGATGTTCGGACCGTGAGGCGGCCCGTACGCTCGCGACATGACTGAGATCGCCGGTACCGAAGTCCAGCCGCGGCCGCCGTCCGCGGCGTGGCTGCGGATTTTCGCGCTCCTGTACGACCCGTTTCTTTGGCTCGGCGAGGTCGCAGGCATGCGCCGCCGGAGGAGCGCGCTTCTATCCGAAGCCCGCGGGTGCGTTGTCGAGATCGGCGCCGGGACCGGGCTGAACATCGCGCACTATCGCGACGGCGTCACTGAGCTCGTGCTCGTCGAACCCGACCCGGCGATGCGCCGACGACTCGCACGTCGCTTGCAGCGGGCTGGGCGCGCCGCGGAGATCGTCGACGCGCCGGCGGAGCGCCTGCCGCTGCCCGACGCGTCGGTGGACACCGTCGTCTCCACACTCGTCCTTTGCACCGTCGACGAACCCGAACGCGCACTCCGCGAGATCACACGTGTACTTCGGCCGGACGGGCAGCTGCTGTTCATCGAACACGTGCGTGCGGGCTCGCGGTTCCTAGCGGCCTGCCAAGACCATCTGCTCGCGCCTTGGCGCAGCTTCGCCGGCGGTTGCCGCTGCAACCAGCCGACCGTCGACCTCATGCGCGCGCACGGCTTCGAGGTCACGGCCGACAACGCCGCGTGGCGCGGCATGCCTCCGATCGTCCGTCCGCTCATGGTCGGGCGAGCAACAAGATGACCGCAATCGGTCGCATCGTCGCCTTCCAAGCGGGCCGCCGAATGGGGAAGCCGCCGAGGCGGCTTCCCCTTGCAAAGGCTCGGGCGGGCACCGGCTAACGCTGGCCGGTGCCCGCAGTCGCCGTTCAATGGGCTGCGATCGCCTGAGGATTGAGCCGCAGCTTCGGCAGGAACGTCTTCGCGGCGGGCAGCAGGACGATGGCCGCCGCGCTCGCTCCGAAAGCGACGCAACCGGCGATCAGGAACGCGTGTGCGATCCCAGCCGCTGCTGCGGGGCCGACGAACATGCCGCCGCTCGCGGCCGTCGCGACGCTCGCGTAGATCGCGATTCCGAGTGTGCCGCCGATCTCGTGCCCCGTCGCGCTGGCTCCTGAGAGCATCCCAGCCTCTTCATGACGGACGCCGGTCAGAACACCGACAGCCACCGCGGTGCCCGACAGGCCGAGGCCGAAGCCGGCCATGAGCATCCCCGGCAGCATGTCCCGCAGATAGCTGCCATGGGCGGGCACGTGGGAGAGCATCAGCAGCCCGCCTGCAGCCAGCGCGAGCGCCGGGGCGGCTGCCCAGCGGAGGCCGTGCCGGTTGAGCAGATGGCCCGCGACGTGCGCGCCGCTACCCGCAGCGAGGGCGAGCGGGATGAATGCGAGACCGGTCGGCAGCGGGCCGCGGCCGAGTGCGAGCTGGAGGTAGAGCGAGCAGAGCAGAAACAGCCCGAACATAAGACCGGCATTCACGAGCGATAGGAGCAGGCCGGCGCCGACGGCCCGGTCGCGGAGCTGCCCGATGCGCAGGAGCGGTTGGGCGGTGTGACTCTCGCAGACCGCGAACGCTGCGAGGCCGGCGATGCCGATGCCGCCGATGCCGAGCGTCTGCCCGGAGATCCAGCCAGCCTCGTCGGCCTGGGTGATGGCGTAGACGATCGCGGCGAGGCTGCCGGTGGCGAGAGCGGCGCCGCGGGCGTCGAGGCCGCGCCAGCGCGGCTTCTCGGTGTCGGCGGGCACGATCCTGCGGGCGCCGACGGCGAGGGCCGCCGCGACGGGGAGGTTGACGAAGAAGATCAGGCGCCAGTCGCCGACCTCGGTCAGCACTCCGCCGAGGAGGACGCCAAGCGCGGCGCCGGCACCGCCGACCGCGCCCCAGGCGGCGAGTGCCTTCGCGCGGGCCTGGCCATGGAACGTGCCGGTGATGATCGACAGCGCTGCCGGCGAGAGCATGGCGGCGCCGAGACCCTGTCCCGCGCGCGCTGCGAACAGCGCAGCCGCCGTCCCGGCCATTGCCGAGGCCAGAGAGGAGGCCGTGAAGATCCCGAGGCCGGTGAGAAACATGCGGCGCCGGCCGAGTAGGTCGGCCGCGCGGCCGCCAAGCAAGAGGAGGCTGCCGAACACGAGCGAGTAAGCCGTGATCGTCCAGCTGATCGTCGCGCCGCTGATCCCGAGGTCGCGGGCGACGCTCGGCATCGCGATGTTCACGGCCGTGATGTCGAGGATGACCATGAGCTGAGCGACCAAAAGCAGCGGCAGGAGCCGCTTGGGCGGCTGCTGCGGGTCGACTGCAGGTTCCGGCGCAGTGTGGTGGTGGCGGTGCATCGTCGTCTCCTTGTCGCGGGTGGATTGCATGTCGACAACGTCGCTCGCAGGCGGGTGCCGCCGCGATGTGGAGACCCCGTAGGAAAAGCCGCAGACTTTGGGGCTATGGTCGAGAGGATGGGGTCGCTGCCGCAGGGGACGGTGACGTTCCTGTTCACCGACATCGAGGGGTCGACGGGGCTCCTCGAACGGGCCGGGCGTGATCGTTACGGCGAGCTGCTGGAGCGCCAGCGTCAGGTGCTGCGGGATGCGGTTGCGGCGGCGGGCGGCGCCGAGGTGGATGCGACCGGCGACTCGCTACTGGCCGTCTTCACGAGCGCGGGGGGCGCTGTCGCGGCGGCGGTGGCGGCGCAGCGGGCGCTTGCGTCCGAGAATTGGCCTGAGCGGGCGGACGTGCGCGTCCGGATGGGGCTGCACACGGGCGAGGTAATCCTCGGCCGCGACGGTTATGTCGGGATTGCCGTCCACCGTGGCCAGCGCATCTGCGAGGCTGCACACGGCGGGCAGATCCTCGTCTCGAGCGCGACGCACGCGATCGTCGCCCCCGACCCGCCGGTCGGGATCGGGTTCCGAGAAGTCGGCGAGGTGCGACTCACGGGCCTCGAGCAGCCGGAGCGCCTGTTCCAGGTCACCGCGGCCGGTTTGCCGGAGGCGTTTGCGGAGCCACGGGCGACACGCACGTGGCGCAATGAACAGCCGGCTCTGCTCGAACGTGAGGACGAGCTGGCAGCGGTCGATGCGGCAATCGCGGGCGCTCGAACGGGCACCGGGAAGCTCGTCGTGATCGATGGCCCGGCAGGAATCGGGAAGACGTCGCTCCTCGCCGAGGGGCGCACACACGCGACCGACTCGGGCTTGACCGTTCTGTATGCGCGCGCGAGCGAGCTGGAAGAGGCGTTCTCGTTCGGAATCGTCCGGCAGTTGTTCGAGGCAGCAGTTGCAACAACGCCAAAGGGCGACCAGTCGCGGCTCTTCGGCGGCGCCGCCGCGCAGGCAGCTCGCTTGTTCAGGTCCGGCGAGAGCGACGGAAGCGGCGACGACGACATCTATCCGCTGCTGCACGGCCTCTACTGGCTGGCCGTGAACCTGGCGGAGTCGCGGCCGTTCGCGCTCGCCGTGGACGATCTACAGTGGTCCGACCCACAGTCGCTGCAGTGGTTCGCCTACCTGACGCGTCGGCTCGAGGGCCTACCGGTTTGCGTGCTCGCGACGTTGCGTCCCGTCGAAGCCGAGCATCCGCTGCTTGCCGAGCTGCTAGCGGATGCAGCGACCACGATCATCAGGCCGAACCCGCTGACCGCACCGTCGGTCGCCGAGCTCGTCCAACACGAGTTCGGTGACGGAGCCGACGAGGCGTTTTGTCTCGCCTGCCGTCACGCTACCGGCGGCAACCCGCTGCTCCTGCGCGAACTGTTGCGCACGCTCGCCGCCGAGGATGTGGCGCCTGTTGAAGCTTCCGCGGGCGTTGTCGAGCGACTCGCGCCCGACGCCGTAACCCGCTCCGTGCGCCTGCGGCTCGGTCGCCTGCCGGCGGAGGCCGCTCGGCTTGCGCGTGCCGTCGCGGTCCTCGGCGACCGAGCCGACCGCGAGCAGGCAGCAGCGCTGGCGAAGCTCGAGCACCGGCAAGTCGCGCCGGCGGCGGCAGCGCTCGCCCGCGTCGACCTGCTGCGTCCTGAGCCGCCGTTCTCGTTCCTCCACCCGCTCGTCAGCAACGCCGTCTACGTGAGCATTCCTGCGCACGAGCGGGAGGCTGAGCACGCCCGCGCTGCGGAACTCCTGGCCGAGTTGAACGCGCCGCCGGAGCAGGTCGCCGCGCAGCTCCTCCTCGCGCCGCCGCAAAGCGTCCCGCGGACAGTCGACCTGCTTCGCGAGGCGGCGCGTCGTGCCACAGCCGAGGCGGGTCTCGAAAGCGCCGCGCGTTATCTGTCGCGTGCGCTCGAGGAACCGCTGGAGGAGGGGGCGCGAGGCGAGCTGCTGCTCGAGCTGGCGGCTGTCGAGGCCAACAGCGGTGCACCTGCCGTTGTCGCTCACCTCCGGGATGCCGTGTCGTTGTTGCGCGTTCCCGAGCGGCAAGCCGAAGCATCGCTGGCGCTCGCGAATGCGCTGTACTGGTCGGGCGAAGAAGAGAAGGGCGTCCAGGTACTCGAGGACGCACTCGCGGCGGAACCGGATCTGGATCTCGAGCTGCGACACCGCCTGGAGGCGCAACTGGTCGTCAATGCGACGCGGGTGCCCTTTCAGTACGAGCTCGCAAGAGAGCGGCTGGCGCGGGTCGACGTGTCACTCGACGACGGGCCAGGAGCGAGGGTGCTCGTCTCGGGGCAGGCGTACCACATGGGTGCGGGCGGCGGCGACGCCAAGCGCGCGGCGGCGATTGCACTTGCGGCGTTGACCGCGATGCCTGACGAGGAGCGCGCGCGGAACTACACCGCCGGCGCATACGCGCTCCTCTATGCCGACTACCTCGAGGAGGGCGTTCGCTTACTCGACACGACCCTCACGGACGTGCGCAGGCGCGGCGACGTCTTTCATTTCTCGAGTCTTGCGATGACGCGGGCCATCTTCCAGTACGCGCGCGGCTCGCTTGTCGAGGCCGAAGCGGACGGGCGCGCCGCGCTCGAGGCGCTCCCGCATCGGGACGCGTGGTTTAGGCCGGCGGGACACGGCTGGCTTGCGCAGATCCTCGTGGAGCGCGCGAATATCGAGGAGGCGGTGGGGTTGCTCGACGCCGTCGAAGCGACCGTGGCGCGCGATGCGTTCTCACGGGCGCCGTTGCTCCGCGCCCGCGCGATGGTCGACGCGGCGCGCGGCGACCACCGCGCGGCGCTTGCGCGCGCGCTCGAGCTCGGCCACGCGCTGTCGGTCTTCGGCCACACGAACCCGCCGGCCTCATATCCAGCTTGGCGCTCGCTTGCGGCGCTTGAGCATCACGCCGTCGGCGAAGAGCAGGAAGCGGTTGGGCTGGCGGAGGAGGAGGTCGAGCTCGCGCGAGCTTGGGGCGCGCCGCGAACACTCGGTCGCTCGTTGCGGATCCTCGGGCTCATCCAGGGCGGCACCGCCGGGATCGAGCTGATCCGCGAGGCGGTTGCCGTGCTGGCGTCCTCTCCGGCGCGGCTCGAGCACGCCTACGCACTCGCCGACCTCGGAGCCGCTCTGCGACGCGCCAACCACCGAGCCGAAGCGCGCGACCATCTCCGCCAGGCGCTCGAACTGGCGCAACGCGGCGGCGCCACTCGTCTCACCGAGCAGGCGCATGAGGAGCTGATTGCGACCGGGGCCCGCCCACGACGGATCGTTCAGACGGGAGCGGCAGCGCTCACGCCGAGCGAACGGCGGACCGCCGCCATGGCGGCCGAGGGCCTCTCAAACCGAGAGATCGCTCAGGCGCTCTTCGTCACCTTACGAACGGTCGAGATGCACCTCTCGAACGCCTTCCGCAAGCTGAACATTTCGTCGCGGACGCAATTGCCGACTGCGCTCGCCGAGAGCGAAGCGCCGGTCGCCGCCGGCGCCTGAGCAAAGCCTGCGGTCTTTCCTTCGGTCGCGCCACGTGGCCGCCGAACGCGGCTCGGCGCATCCTCATTCCATCGCAGACGAAGGAGGGATCGAGATGACCGAACTCGCACACCGCAGAAATCACAACTTTGACGTCGCCCTCTACTGGGACACGAGCCGCGACGAGCTGTTCGTCGTCGTCGAGGACATCAGCGCTGGCGATCGCTTCTCGATCACCGCTCCGCGGACGCACGCGCTCGACGTCTTCCTCCACCCCTTCGCGTACGCAACGCGCTAGCGCCGTCCCTCTCAAGGCAAAGGAGATTTCGCATGTCACGCCGGGTCAAAATCACATCAGCAGCAATCGCCGCCCTTCTCGCAGCCACGATCGTCGGGATCGTCGGCTACGAACGGGGCAGTGCCGCGCAGCAGGAACGCTCAGTCAGCTACGACCTCAGCCCGGCGTCGCAAGCACCCGTTGTGAGGGACACCCACACCGCTCGCGAAGTCGTAGCGGTTCACGCGCAGGCCGCGCGTCAGCGCCTGCTCGTCGCGCCGTCCACCGTCATCAAGCTCGCAGAGACGCGTAACGGATGCACGCTCACGCATGAGTTCATTCCGATCGCCGTCTGCCGGGCCGCGACCGCATTCCCCGAACTCGGGCTCCGCGGAACCGTGACGTTCATCGGATCGGCTAACGAAGACGTCGCGAATCAGACGCTCACGTTCAAGCTCGAGAGCTAGCGAGGCCGGAGCTAGTGAGGTAGGCGCCGCGGTGACGAGGAAGGTAACCGCGGCCTGCGCGGCAACTGATGAAGAGCCCGCGCTTGCCGGCGCCTCGTGCGCGTTGGTTGAGGTCGATCGTCGAACAAAGAGCGCAGACGATCGCCGACGGATCGACGATGAAGGCTAAGCGGGAGGACCGTCGGTCGGTGCCGGCTCGGGCGCTTCGGTCTCGCCCGCGGCGGCAGCCGCAGCCGCCAACTTCTTCTGCTCTTTGCGCTCTTGCTTTCGCGCGCGCTTCTCTCTGAGCTCACGCTCGCGGTTGATCTTGCTCATCGTCGTACGCTTCGCGCTGGACACTCGGAGCTTCCTCTCCTCGGTGTGGTCCGACACCCGCTCGGCATCAGAAAGGCCCCGTCGCCGGGGCCTTCGGAGTAGCGGGGGCGGGATTTGAACCCGCGACCTCCGGGTTATGAGCCCGGCGAGCTACCTGACTGCTCCACCCCGCGTCGCAGGCCAAGCTTAGCACCGCCCCTCCCCGATTCACGACGTATTCAGGGCGCGGCAGGCGCGAAGGAGCCGCGTTGCGCAGCGGCCGGCGGGTCGATCGCGTCGATGAAGGTCGCGGCGCGCGCGGTTACGATCAGCTGAGGCGATGATCGCCGTCGAGACATTGCTGCGCGACACGGCGCGTGCGTTCACGGCGCGTGAGATCGCGCCGAACGTCGAGGAGTGGGAACGCGCAGGCGAGGTTCCGCGCGACGTTCACCGGAAGGCGGCCGGTGCGGGGCTGCTCGGTCTCGACTTTCCGGAGGAGGTCGGCGGACAAGGCGGCGACTTCACGCACTCGATGGTGCTGAGCGAGGAACTGATTCAAGGCGGCGGCTCCTCAGGCGTCTGCGCAGCGCTCCTGACCCACGGCATCGCCATCCCGCACATCGCAGCCGCGGGCGATCCGGATCAGATCGACCGCTACGTGCGTCCGACGCTTGCCGGCGAGGCGATCGGCTCGCTCGCCGTGACCGAGCCCGGCGGCGGCTCCGACGTCGCGGCATTGACGACGACGGCGCGTCGCGACGGCGACCACTACGTCGTCAACGGTGCGAAGACGTACATCACCTCGGGTGTCCGCGCTGACTTCATGACGACGGCCGTGCGCACCGGCGGCGCGGGGCACGACGGCATCTCGCTGCTCGTGATCGAGAAGTCGATGCCCGGCGTGAGCGTGTCACGACGGCTCGACAAGATGGGCTGGCTCTGCTCCGACACGGCGGAGCTCTCGTTCGTCGACGTGCGCGTCCCGGTCGAGAACCTCGTCGGCGAGGAAGGCACCGGCTTCGTCCAGATCATGCGGAACTTCGAATCGGAGCGGCTCGGGATGGCAGTGCAGGCGTACGCGACGGCGCAGCGTTGCGTCGACCTGACCGTCGAGTGGACGGTTGCGCGCAACCTTGTCGCAAAGCAGGTCGTACGACACAAGCTCGCGGAGATGGCACGCCAAACCGACGTCGCACGCGAGTACGTCCGCGCGATCGTGCACCGATGGCTCTCGGGCGAAGCTGATCGGGCAGACGTCGCGATGGCGAAGAACACCGCCGTCTACGCGTGCGACTACGTCGTGAACGAGGCAGTGCAACTGCACGGCGGCCTCGGGTTCATGCGCGGCGTCGAGGTCGAGCGTCACTACCGGGACGCGCGCGTGCTCGGCATCGGCGGCGGTGCGAACGAGGTCCTAAACGACCTGGTCGCGAAACGCCTGCTCCGCCCGCGCGGCTAGACGCGTCAGCGGGCCCGTTGCGGAGTTACGCCTGACGAAGATCCGCGACGAAAGCGCCACAGTCGCTCATGCTCGGTCTGCGACGTCGCCTGCTCTTGGGTCTTCGCGTGCCAGCGCATCGTCGACAGGAACACGAGCCGTGCAGGAGCACGTCATCGGCATGACGAGGACGAGCTCCATCGTGAGGGCGCCCTCGCGCGGGCGCCTTCGCAGCCGCACCGTCGCGGTACGATCGCGCGATGTGGGATTGGCTCGTGTGGATCGCGCTTGCGGTTGCATTTCTCGCCGCGATCGGCGCCGCCGTGAAGCTCGGCGTCGACGCGATGCGATTCATCCGCCAACTGAAACGGACGCGCCGACACGTGTTCGGCGACCTCGACGCAGTCGCTGCCGCTGCGGAGGCTGCCGGCCTCCGCGCAGAGGCCGCGGGCGCGGGTAGCACGCGACTGACGGAGAGCCTCGACCAGCTGGCGGCCTCTCGCCGCCAGCTCGCCGTGCTTCAGCAAGCGTTCGACGAGGCCAAGGGCGTCTTCACGCGGATCACTTGGCTCTACCCGCACAAGTGAGCGCACCGGAGGCGGTGCGCGTTGCTGCCGTCGATCTCGGCACGAACTCGACGCGCCTGCTTGTCGCCGATGTCGCCGAAGACGGGCTCGTCGAACTCCACCGCGAGACTCGGATCACCCGCCTCGGCGAGGGCGTCGACGCCCGCCGCCGCCTCCTGCCGGTCCCGATCGCGCGCGTGCGGAACTGCCTCGCGGACTATCGCGCGAAGCTCGAGAGCCTCGGTGCGTCGCGAACCCTTCTCGTCGCGACGAGCGCCGTCCGCGACGCCGAAAACGGCGAGGCCTTCCTCGGCGAGATCGAGTGGAGCTACGGCTTCACGACCTGCCTTCTGAGCGGCGACGACGAGGCGCGGCTGACACGACGCGGCGTCACCGCGGACCGGCAGATCGACCGCGAGACGCTCGTCGTCGACCTCGGCGGCGGCTCGACCGAGCTGATCCTCGACGAGGTCCACCTGAGCCTCGACATCGGCTCGGTGAGGTTGACCGAGCGCCACCTGCACACCGATCCGCCGACCTCGGAAGAGCTCGCCGCGGCGGCCGAGACCGCGCGTGACTCGCTCCCGGAGCTCGTGCCCCGAGCGGCAATCGGGGTCGCGGGAACGATCACGACGCTCGCCGCACTCGATCTCGGCCTCCCGGAGTACGACGCCGAGCGCGTCCACGGCCACCGGATCACGGCGGAAGCCGCGCGGAGGCAGCTCGACCGTCTTGCGGTCACGCCGCTCGCCGAGCGGCGCGAGATCCCAGCCCTCGATCCCGAGCGCGCGCCGGTGATCGTCGGCGGAGCCCTCATCCTCGCGACGCTCCTAGACCGCTACGAGCTCGCCGAGATCGAGGTGAGCGAGCGAGACATCCTCGACGGAGCGGCGCTCCTTGCGGCGGAGCTGCCGGAGCCCGTCGAGGGCGACGCGCCCCCGGGTGCGTTCACGTGTTGCTGACAGCGATTTCCTAACCAAGCACAACACACCGTGAACAGAAACCCGGCTACCTTCGTCGGGTGAAGCGCATAGTCGCCTTCTTCGCGCTGCTCACTTGTGCTGCCGTTCTCGTCGTCCCGGCGACCGCCTCCGCGAACATCACCGATCCGAACGAGGTCGCCCAGACGGTCGGCGGCCAGCTGACGCAGTTCTGGTCACAGCAGCTCGCCGCGATCAACCGGACGTACACGGGGCCGCGCATGCTCGTCTGGGGCAACCGTCAGGCGACGGCGTGCGGGCCCGCCGATCCGCAGAACGCCGCGTACTGCGGCCTTGACCACACGATCTATCTCGGCGCGGCGTTGTTCCAGAACCTCGTCGTCAGGAGCGGCGCCGACTATGCGGCCGGAGCGGTCATCGCCCACGAGTGGGGTCACGACGTTCAGGACGAGCTCGGGATTCTCCGCTGGGCAATTCGGAACCACTACTACAAGGGCGTCGAGCTGCAGGCCGACTGCTACGCAGGCGTCTTCACGCGGTACGCCGACCAGCAGGGCGTCCTCGAGCCGGGCGATCTGGACGAGGCAGTGCGGCTGATGACGGCCGTCGGCGATCGAACGATGATCTCGGCCTCCACTCCCGGCGCGCACGGAACCGCCGCGCAGCGCGTGGCGTGGTTCGAGCGCGGCTACAACACGAACAGCCTCGCCGAGTGCATGAGCGTCTACTCGACGCTCTACGGCAAGAAGAAGCCTTAGGCGGCGACGTCTTCGTCCGGCGGCGGCTCGTCCTCCGCTAGACGTCTCTGCACAACCGCCCGAGAGAGCACGCCGACGAGTCGTCCGCGCTCGACGACCGGCACGCGCTCGAGATCGCGTGCTTCGAGCTCGCGGAAAGCCTCGTCGAGAGCGGTCTCGGCCTCGAGCGTGAAGATCGGTGGCTCGGCGATCTCGGCCAGAGGCGTGGCGGCCGGCTCGCGGCCCGCAGCGACGACCTCGCGGACAAGCGTCTTCCGCGTCACGACCCCGGTGAGGAGGCCGCCGTCGCAGACGAAGACCGCTCGCGCGCTCGGCTCGGCGAGGAGCTGCCCTGCCTCTCGTGCGGTCGCAGCCGCCTCGAGCATCACCGGGTCGACGAGCATCGCGTCGCGGACGAGGCTGGTGGCGGAGCCGGTGCGGGTCACGGGTACAGCCCGCGCGCCTCGAGCGCTTCGGCCACCTCGCGAATCGCGGCCACGAGGACGGCCTCACGGAGCGTTACGCGGTTCGCTGTCGCGAGGGCCCAGACGCGATCGAACGCGTCCGTGAGCTTCTCGGCCAGCCGCGCCCGGATCTCGTCGCGGCCCCAGAAAAGCCGCCCGAGATCTTGAACCCACTCGAAGTACGAGACGGTAACGCCGCCGGAGTTCGTCAGGACGTCTGGCAGAACCGGGATCCCGCGCTCGGCAAGGATCGCGTCGGCCTCGTTCGACGTCGGGCCGTTTGCGCCCTCGGCGATCAGCCCCGCATGCACCCGCGTCGCGTTTGCGGCCGTGATCTGGTCCTCACGAGCCGCGAGCACGAGCACGTCGCACGGGAGCTCGAGCAGCTCCGCGTTCGTGACCCGCTCGCCGCGCTCCCAGCCTTCAAGCGACCCGTGGCGCGTCGCGTGCTCGAGCAACGTCGGCACGTCCAAGCCGGTCTCGTCGTAGACGCCGCCGAAGGCGTCCGAGACGGCGATCACCTTTGCGCCGCGCTGGTGCAGCTCGATCGCGGCGGTCCCACCGACGTTGCCGAAGCCTTGGACGACACAGCGCTGCTCGGCGAGGCCGCGGCCCACTTTTGCGAGCGCACGCTCGACGACCATCACGACGCCGGCGCCGGTGGCCTCGCGGCGGAAGACGGACCCCCCGACGGAGATCGGCTTACCGGTCACGATCTCCGGCACCGCGTGACCCTGTTGCATCGAGTACGTGTCCATCATCCACGCCATCGTCTGCTCGTTCGTCGCCATGTCGGGCGCCGGAATGTCGCGCTGCGGCCCGATCATCCCGACGAGCTCGGATGTGAACCGCCGCGTCAGGCGCTCGAGCTCGAGCTGCGAGAGCGAGCGCGGATCGCAGCGCACGCCGCCTTTGGCGCCGCCGTACGGAAGCCGCAGAAGCGCGCATTTCCACGTCATCCACATCGCGAGCGCAGCGCATTCGCCGAGCGAGACCGCCGCGTCATAGCGAATGCCACCCTTCGTCGGTCCGAGCACGCTCGAGTGCTGCACCCGATAGCCGGGGAAGACGCGAACCGAGCCGTCGTCCATCCGTGTCGGCACGCTGACGATCAGCGCGCGTTCCGGGAAGCGAAGCCGCTCGGCGACGTTGTCGCTGACCTGCGCGGCCGACAGCGCGTGCTCGAACTGCGTCCTCGCCATGCGAAAAAGCGGCGAGTCCCATTCGACGGACTGGTCGACCGCAGAATCCTCGACGCGCGGCACCCGGGCAGTCTACGACCAGCCCCGAGCGCGACGAGCGACCGTCAGCTCGAGACCTGGAGCGTCTGCGCGACGTCGGCAGCGTCCCCGAGACCGCCGACGACCAGGAGATTCGCTCGCTGCCACTCGGCGACCGAGTAGCCGGGAGTCTCGATCCGATACGCATTCGAGACGAGCGCCCAAGCAGCGTGCCTGACCCGAATCGTGTTGAACCGGTAAGCGAAGCCGTTGCAGGAAGCGACGCCGCCGTTCCAGCTTTCCGAGGTCGCGACCGGCGGCCAGCGGTTGTGGCTGCCCGCGAGATGAATCGGATGCGTGACGACGCGATGGTCGACCCAGACGCGCCACCAGTTCGGCCGCTTCTCCATCTCGATCACGGCGAGGCGATGCCGCTCGGCGATCTGGATCCCTGAGCGGAGCTCGACGTACTTCGGCGCCTGCCCGGGCTTGGCCAGCTCGTAGTAGAGGACGTTGCCGGTGCCCGGAAGCGTCGCAACGCCCGTCTGGAGCCATTCGTTCGTGTGCCGCGGGCCCATTCCGACGCCGCCGACCCCGACCCAGGCGGCAACGTGCCCGTGCTCGACCTGTGGCGCGGCCTGAAGCTCGACTGTCGCTGCAACGCCTTCCGTCACGTGGCGCCCCGCGATGCCCGCGTAGGAATACGCGCTTTTCCCGCATGAGACGTTGTCGTTTCCGGCCACGGATGTCGCAGCGCCGGGAACGAGCAAGACCGTCAGGACAAACAGCGAGAGGACGATCGATCGGCGCAGGACTGGGCTCCCGTGTCGCGAGGCTGGACATAGGCGTCATCGCCACGTCGCCGATCACCTTGGATCCCTCGGTCGAGGGAAGCTGCCACTCGTTCGCGCGAAGGCGCTAACGTGCACGCGAATCCCCCGCACGGGGGATTCCGATCCCTCGTCCGAGGGAAATAATGGTTCAACGTCACCCTTCTGGGTGACAATGGGTCACGTCATGGTTCTGCGGCGACTTGCGGCATAGATGAAACGGGCTGCGGCAATTCTTGTCCTGGTGGGCTTGGCACTCCTGGGTTTCTGGAGTGTCGGCTACGCAGCACGCGTGACGACGGTCGCGGAAACCGTCAGCGTGCCCGGCTCGCCCGGCGACAACTGCTCGCACGGCAACAACACCGTGACGTGTCGGACCGACCCGTCCACGAACGGGCAGGACTGCCAGGATCACGGCAACGCGAGCGGTAACGAGGACCACTGCACGCCGACGACCGCGACGACGCAGACGACGCATCCGGGAACAACCGCGACGACGACAACCGAGCACACAACGACGAGCGGCACGACGACCGGAACGACCACGACCATCACGCACCCCACGACGACCGAGACCACCGGCACCACCGCGACGACCGTCACGCATCCGACGACGACCGCGACGACCATCACGACGGATACGACGGTCACGCACCCGACGACGACCGTGGTCACGACAACGCCGACCACCACGCCGACCACGCACACGACTGAGACGACGGCGTCGACCGGAACGACGACGACGGCGATCGTCGCCGCCACGACCTCGGCGACGACGACCGGCTCGTTCACGCCGCCGCCGCAGGACACCGGCACGACCGACGTGGCCGCGACGACGACCGCTCCGTTTGTGCCGCCGCCGCTCAAGCACAACCCGACGGCCGCGCAGCACACGACGACGCGCGAGCTGCCTTACACCGGCGCGTACGCGATGCCGGGAATTCTGCTCGGCCTCTTCTTGCTCACGGCAGGCGTGCTCCTCGCGATCTTCAGCCGCTCGAAGAACGGCGGCGGGAATGACCTCGAGTGGGCGCTGCCGCTTCCAGCAGCTAGCCGCCCGGAGCAGCGCTCCGGCGAGCCCGCCGAGTACCGCGTGATCGTTCCAGGCGAGGGTGAGTTCGCAAGCCTCGCCGAGGCGGAGCAGCCGAAGCTCGATCGGCGCTGGGCACGCGCCGGCGACCGCTGGCTCGGAGCGCCGGGTCGCCGCGACGAAGAGCGCGACCGGCCGTCGATCGACGATCCGGCCGCCTAGCTCTCGCTAGCCTCACCCGAACCGCGACCGGCGCGTCTCCGAGCGGGCGCGAGGTGCCGGGAGCGGGACTCGAACCCGCATGACCGCGAAGGTCACCCGATTTTAAGTCGGGCGCGTCTGACCGATTCCGCCATCCCGGCGGGATGAGCGTAGCGCCACGGCCTGGCGGTCTAGAGGCTGCCCCAGTTGTACGTCTTCCTCACCGTCGGCGGCTGCTTGCCGACGGAGACGACGATCACCTGATGCTCTTTCAAGGCCAGTGCAGACGGGTCGCCGGTCTGCTTGACGCCGTTCACCCACCACGAAACTCCGGTGCACGTGCTGCCGAGACAATGCGGGGTCAGCTTCACGCCCCACTCGCCGAAGAACTGGCCGAGTGTGAACGTCTTCTTCGTCGGTGATTCGACGTGGACGATCCCGCTCTCGTCGTGGCTGTGCACCTCGGTGATGAACGAGTCGTCGTAGATCCCGATCCCCGGCGGCACGACGACTTGCTCGCCGTCCCGCCAGACGTCCAAATGCTGGTGGATGTGCAGGACGGTTCCTTCCGCCGTGAGCTGGCTCAGCCCGAGCGGCTGTAGGCGGTCCGGGAGGTTGTCCGAGTCGTTCGGCCAGGGCGGCGGCCCTTCCTGAAGGTGCGGAATCGCGTTCCAGTCGATCGAAGACCCGCTGCTCGTCGAGCCGGAGCCGTTGTCGTTCCCTCCGCTGAACGCGAGCGCGAGCCCCACCGCAAGCCCGGCCGCGGCAAGCGCGGCGAGCCCGATCCACAACCACTTGCGGTCGAAGCCTCTGCGCGTCTTCGGTGTGTCGCGCCGCTTCGGCGCCTGAACCGGGCGCGGCGGCTTGGCGTCGTTCGCCATCGCGGCGATGCTACCGGAGAGCCTTGAAAGACCCAGCTGGAAGCCGCCGACGCCGTCCGGCGAACCGCGCCGGTGCCGAGCCGCGCCGACATCGTGCGGCCGACGACTCGTGCGAGTACGGGGAGTGAGGCCTGAGCGAATCCGTCCGACCGGGCCTCTAGCGTTCGTCGACCATGGTCGACCTCGTGCTCATCGTCCTTGTTGCGGCTTGTCTCCTCCTTCTGCTCGTCCGCGTTCTGCGGATTGAGCTGGCGCGGCTCGGGGGCGAAACGCGAGCCGACCTCGAGCAGCGGAACGCCGACGTCGACCGGCGGCTGCAGGGTGTGATCGAGACCATGGACCGTCGTCTCGGCGAGCTCGACACGAAGGTCGACCGGCGCCTCGCGAACGCCACCGAGACGACGACGAAGATCCACGCCGAGCTCGGCAAGGTGAACGAGGCGACGGCGCAGATGATCGAGCGCGCAAAGGACCTCGGGCGCCTCGAGCAGGCACTTCGTCCGCCAAAGGCACGCGGCGGCTTCGGCGAGCTGCTCCTCGAGAACCTTCTCCGCGATCGGCTACCGCCGAGCGCGTACGAGGTGCAGTATGGCTTTCGCGGCGGCGAGCGCGTCGACGCCGTGATCAAGGTCGAGAAGCTCGTGCCGATCGACGCCAAGTTCCCGCTCGACAACTTCGAGCGAATGGTCGAAGCGGACGGCGACGACGAGCGGTTGCTCCACGAGAAGGCG
>JBKPRX010000178.1:0-5678 GCA_046734795.1 Actinomycetota bacterium | reverse complement strand
GCCGGGCTCGCTGCGACGCAGATCCTCGCTCCGCGATTCGGGCGGCTGCTCACGTGGTCGCTCGCATCCGCCGGAGCGAACGACTTCCTCCAGGCCGGGTTCGCCGCGCTCGCGCACAAGAGCAACGAGCTCGAGCAGCGCGCCGACGGCTAGCGATTGCGCATGAGCCGGCTCCGCGCGAGCTCGTCTAGAGAGCTCAGATCGCCGCAGACGTCGCACGTGTAAATGCGCACGGTCCCATCGCGGCCGCCGCTGAGGATCCTTCGACCGTCACGGTCAAACGAGACACTGGTAACGAGCTTCGTCGGCCCGCGCAGATAGAAGAGCAGCCGTCCAGTCTCGGCCGGCCACAATCCGACGCTGATTGGCCCGCCGGTCGCGACCCACCGGCCGTCGGGGCTGAACCCGATCGCGGCGACGGTTCCCGCGTGGCCGCGCAACGTCCGCAGCGACTTACCGGTGGCGACATTCCAGAGACGTCCGTCCGAGTCGAGGCTCGTTGTCGCGACCTGGCTCCCGTCGCTGCTGAAGACGACGTCCGTGAGCTCCGCGTGGTGTCCGCGAAGGACGTGGTAGAGCCGCCCGCTCTCCACCGTCCAGAGATGCGCTGTCTCCGCGAGATCGGCGCTCGCGAGCAAAGTGCCGTCGGCGGACCACGCGATGCGGACAACACCGCCGGCGACTGGGAAGCGATGCAACAAGCGCCCGCTCGCCGACCACGTCACGACGCCGCGCGATGTCGCCGCTGCGACCTGGTCCCCGGCCGGAGAGAACGCAAGATCGCTGACACGCGCGCCCGCATCTCGGCGCCACACGTTGGCTCCGGCCACTCGCACCTCACCTGCGGCGTCGCCGGCGGCCACCGTGTCGCCGGCCGGGGAGAGAGCAACGGCGGACACAGGGCCAACGACGACACCTCGGCCGGCGCGGCCCGTGCCGACATCCCAGGTCCTCGTTCCTGACGCCGTTCCGACCGCGAGCGTCGAACCGTTGCTCGAAACGGCGAACGCCGTCAGCGGCGGCTTGACCATGAACGTCCGCAGCGGCCGCAGCGAGCGCGCATCCCAGACGCGGATCGCGCCACCGGCCGACGCCGCAGCGATCCGGCCACCGGCCCAGTGCGCACCGATCACCGGGCCCCGCGCGCGCCAGAGCTGGTCGAGTGTCTGCTCGGGTCTCGCATCCCAGATGCGGGCCGTTCCGTCGTCGCTACCGCTGACGAGTCGGGCGCCGGCCGGACCGAACGCGAGCGAGCGGACTGCGTCGCGCGCACCGGCGAGCACGGCGAGCGGCGAACCAGCCTCGACGAGGCCCTGGACGCCCCAGAGCCGGACCGTGCGGTCGAGGCTCGCGCTCGCAAGCACGCGGCCGTCAGGGCTCCAAGCGACTGCACGGACCGGATTCGTATGGCCTGGGAAGTAGAAGAGCCGGTCGCCAGTCCCGACAGTCCACACGCGCACGCCGCCGTCGAGACCACCGCTCGCAAGAAGGGCCCCGTCGGGGCTGAAGGAAAGCGCGAGTACGCCGCCCCCACCGTCGCGCAGGTAGCGCACACGCCGTCCCGTTTGCGACGTCCAGAGCGCGGTCGTGCCGTCGAAGCTTCCGCTCGCGAGCAGGCGACCGTCCGGCGAGAACGCGAGATCGGTGATCCCCCGAAGCGGCAGGCGATACAGGAGCCGGCCGTCGCGCGTGAAGACCGCTGTGCGCACGTGTCCTTCGGGATCCTGAAGCGCCGCCGCGAGCAGCTCACCGTTCGGCGAGGCGCGCAGCACTTGGATCTGGTGCGCGAACTGCTTCAGCTGACCTTGCGCCGTTACGAGGAGCAGCTGTCGCGACGGCGTCCGAGCAGCGAGCACGTGCTCGCCGACGAGCAAGCGCCGCCCGCTATCGGCGTTCCATGCGGTCGCCTGACCGTCACTCGTCGTCGCGACGACGGTGTTTGGCCCCGCGAACCCGACCGCGGCGAACGACCCGCGACCGACGAGCCGGCGCACGACGCGACCCGTCGCGGGATCGGCGAGGAGCACGCGGCCGTGCGGCGCGGCGACTGCAACCACGCGTCCGTTCGGCGAGACCGCGACGCCGCGCACTGTTCCCGACCCATTCACCGATGCACGCAACCGGTCGGCGATCAGCGCCTGTCGCAAGACGCTCTCACTCGACGAGTCCGCGGCGAGCGACGACGCTGTCAATGCGAGCCTCACACTCGTGCGCGGATCGATCGACAAGAGCTGGAGCGCGCGGGCCTCGAGCTCATGCGCTCGCGCACGACGTGCCTCCGCTTTCGCTGTGCCGCGTTCGGCGAACGCCCAGATCGCGAGGCCCGCGACGATCGCAAGGGCTGCAAGGGCCGCAACCGCTACGGCGAGCAGCCGCCGATTACGCCGAGCGGCGACGTTCCGCTCGCGCTCGAGCTGTCGCCGTGCGCGCCAGGCGAGCACCGGTTCGGCGAGAACGTCGTGGAAGATCTCGTATCGCTCTCCGCTGCCGTGGGCGCCGTCGACCGTGCGGAGGATGCGCTCGCGGTTGAGCGTTCCGAGCACGGCCAGCAACGCTCCTTGCGGGACGGCCGCGTACTGGGCGAGGTCGTCGACCCGGTGCGCGATCTTGGTGCCGGAGGGCGTGACGAGGTGGTCGAACATCCGCGCTGCGACGTCTTTCTCGTGCGCGTCGAGCTCGTCGAGCGCGCTCTCGACGTGCTCGCGCACGATCGTCGCGGCCCCGCCCAGGCGTTGCAACGTCGCGAGCCGGAGCGTGGTCGACGACTCCTCGCGCTCGGCTTCCCAGATCCGCTCCGAGACGAGTTGGAGGTACGGCGCCTCGATTCGGCCCGCGCCGTCGGAGCTTGGGAGCGCAGCGCCCCCGGCACCGAGGTCGATTCGGCCGGTTCCGACTTCGTCCAGCACCGACTCCACAAGCTCCGGCTCGACCTCGACGTTCTCATGCATGAGCTCGTTCCAGCGTCGGACGGGACCGAGAATCGCCGCGCGCGCCGCATCGCGATCGAGGTGCTCGAGCCGCAACCGGTTGGCAAAGACCGCCGGGATCTGCGCGTTGAAGACATCGAGCTGGGCAAGCGCGTCCTCGCGCAGCGAGATCAAGACGTTGACGCGCGCGTTCGCGTGCAGCAACTCCGGCAGCTCGTGCACAAGCGTTCCTGGACCATCGGCGTCGCCGTGGTAGACGAAGTATTCCTCGAACTGGTCCAGGATCAGGTACGCCTCGTACGTTTCACGAGCCGCGGCGAGCGGCGCGAGCGGGTCGTCGGCCCAGCCCGAATGCACGGCGACGAGCGCCTGCGGTGCGACACGCCGAAGCTCACGCACGACAGCCGCGCGCAGGACGGACGACTTCCCGACCCCGCTCTCGCCGTAGAGCACGGTCAGCCGGGACGCAAGCAGGTTCGCCACGATCACCTCCGCTTCGCGCTCGCGGCCGAAGAAGAAGAGAGCGTCGAGATCTGTGTCCTCGAAAGCGCTCAGTCCCTTGAACGGCGACCGTGGCGGCGACGCGACCGTGCTCACGCAGTCGCCTCCGCGGCGTCGATCCCCGTGTAGCGGGCAAGCCCGTCAACGTATTCGTCCAGCGAGGATTCGAGCAGATCGACGCGGCGCGCACGCCAGAAGTGGCGCTCGAGCGGATGCGGAGCCGGCAGCACTGCCCAACTGCGGTACGACATCTCTTCACTGCCCCACACACGGCCCAGAACGAGTCGCAGGTTCCAGTCGCGCATGCCGTAGCCGAGGAAGAGGAAGTGGCTGCGGCGAAGCTTCGCTGCGAGCGCCACGGGAATCGCGCTGCCGACGTCGCCCTGGCCGAGATAGTCGATGTAGTCGTCCTCGGTCACGACGAAGCTTTCCCATTCCCGCGCGCTGTCGCGGTCGATGCCGCCGTGAACCTTGAGGATGATCGTCCGACGTTCGAGCGAGAGCTCGCTGACGTACGTGTTCGGGACATCGATCACACGCGCGGTTCCGTCAGGCGCGACGTGGCAGAAGCGGCTGCGGTTTCGGCCGGACGCGAGGTACGAGACGACGTCGAACTCCTCACCGGCGTCGAGGAACGCGTGCTCGAGCGCGACGTCGTAGCTCGTCGTGACGAGCAGCTGATGCGGAACGCCTCGCTCGCGAAGTAGAGGCGGCAGCGACGCTAGGAAGCGATGTACCGGAGTCGGCTCGACTGCGGCGCCGAGCGTCGAGTAGAGCTCGTCGTACAACGGCCCAGACCCTTTCGTCAGCGCGACGTACTGCGCGATTCGCGTCAGCTCGGGCGCCTCGTCCGGCGGATACTCGAAGCGCTGCGCAAGCTGCGAAGCGAGCTCCGCGACGTCCGCCCCGAGCACGACGACGAGCCGGCCTGCCAAGAGCGCCTGCGTCACCTCGCGATAGTGGTTCTCGTCGGCGAACCCGGCCTCCCGAGGAATCGCGACCTCCTGCCGCAAGATCTGAGCGTGCAGCTCCTGCAGCTGAGGGCTCGGGTCGATCCCGAGCTCTTCGACGAGCATGCGTCGCGCCTCTTGGTATCCGGTGAGCGCATCTGCTTGGCGCCCTGACTGGTAGAGCGCGAGCATGAGCTGGCCGCGCAGCCGCTCTCGAAGCGGGTTTTGCGCGACGAGCCCCTCGAGCTCGGCCACGAGCGCCGCATGCCGGCCGCAGGCGAGCTCGGCGTCGACCCAGTCCTCAACCGTCGCCAGCCGGAGCTCCTGCAGACGGCGAACCTCGGCCGGCGCGAACGGCTCAAAGGCAAGGTCCGCGAGCGGCTCGCCGCGCCAGAGGTCGAGCGCCTCGCGAAGGAGAGGCGAACGCGCTTCCGCGTCTGCCGAGCGCGCTTCCGCGACCAGGCGGTCGAACTGCCCAAGGTCGATCGTTTCTTTCGGGACCGTGAGCACGTACCCGGGGTGACGCGTAACGAGCTCCTCGGCGCCAAGCAGCCTGCGGAGAGCCGAGATCACGTTCTGGAGCGACGTCGTCGCCGTGCGCGGCGGGTGCTCGCCCCACAGCGCGTCGATCAGGTGCTCGCTCGAGACCACCTCGCCGGCTCGGAGGAGGAGCACGGCGAGAACGGCCCGCTGTTTCTGGCCGCCTAGGGGTAGTCGCTCGCCGTTGTCGGCGACCACCTCGAGCGGCCCGAGCAAGCGGTACTGGCGCACAGGGTCCTTGTAACTCGCTCGGGCGACGAATGCGAGTGGCCGGGTGCCTCGCATTAGCGGGACGTGAGCGCGTCGTGAGGGTCTGCTTTGGACCTAGTCGGACGGTGGCCGCATGGCCACTTCACTCCACATCCGCACGAGCGCGGCAGCCGCTCTCGTTCTCGCTGCCACCTTCGTTCCGGTCGCCCGCGCCGACGGCGGCAAAGCCATCGCGCCCCAGGCGATCGAGGCGTACGCCGTCGCCCGGAGCTTCGCGCCCGGCGATTCGGCCCGAATCGCTCTGCTTGGAAAGACCGCGGGCGTCCGGGCCTCGGTCTTCCGCGCCGGCTACGAGACGTCCAATGCCGCCCGCCGCGACGGGATTCCCGGCGCGCGCCTCGAGGCGTCGGTCCGGGTACACGGGCGTGCTGCGAGCGTCCGGATCGGCGACTGGCCGAGCGGGCTCTACTTCGTCCGCTTCGACGCGCCGGCCGGACACGCGCACGCACCGTTCGTCGTGCGTCCGAAAACGCTCGGCGAGCATCGGATC
>JBKPRX010000177.1:0-7396 GCA_046734795.1 Actinomycetota bacterium | reverse complement strand
GCGACATGTCGAGCTTCCGCAACACGGTTAGCGCCGGACTCCGGCAGATTGCGTTTCTCCTCGTGCCTGCCGCAGTCGTGGCGGCCGTGCTCGCGGAGCCGATCGTGCGCGTGCTCTTCCAGCGGGGCGAGTTCAGGCCGCCGCAGACGCCCGTCGTCGCCGGTGCGCTCGCCGCGTTCAGCGCGGGTCTTGTCTTCAACGGAGCGATGCTGATGCTGAACCGCGCGTTCTTCTCGCTGCGGTCGAACTGGATTCCGACGCAGGTGGCGCTCCTCAACCTCGGGCTCAACGTGGCCCTCGACTTCGCCTTCTATCGCGTCGGCGTTTGGGGCATCGCGCTCGCAACCGCGCTCGTCAACATCGGTGGGACCGCGGCTCTGGTGTACCTGCTGCGCCGGAGGATCGGACACCTGGACGGGAACCGCATCGTGGGGTCCGTCGCGCGCATCTCGGCGGCCGGTTGCGCCGTGGCCGTCGTCTCCTATGGGATCTGGCGTCCCCTGGACGACGCGCTGGGTCGGAG
Source organism: Actinomycetota bacterium (assembly GCA_046734795.1). Classification (GTDB taxonomy): domain Bacteria; phylum Actinomycetota; class Thermoleophilia; order Gaiellales; family Gaiellaceae; genus JBKPRX01. The sequence continues at coordinate 6,873 of JBKPRX010000177.1, read as the reverse complement.
CCTCGCAGGCCAGATCGTCTCGCTCGGCCTCGCGCTTGTCGCGGCGACCGGCACGTACCTCTTTGCCTGCCGGCTGCTGCGTGTCCGCGAGCTCAACACGCTCCTCGCGCTCCGCGATCGGTTCCGCGGGTCCGCCGAACGCGGTTAGTGCTCGCGCCTGCTGCGCCAGTACCATCGCGCGCAGCCCATGGACCAGAGCAAGATCCGCAACTTCTCGATCATCGCGCACATCGACCACGGCAAGTCGACGCTCGCCGATCGGATTCTCGAGCTGACGGACGCCGTGTCCGAGCGCGACATGCGCGAGCAGCTCCTCGACACGATGGACCTCGAGCGCGAGCGCGGCATCACGATCAAGGCGCAGGCCGTGCGGGTGAATTGGAAGGGACACGAGCTGAACCTGATCGACACGCCCGGCCACGTCGACTTCACGTACGAGGTGTCGCGGTCGCTCCAGGCATGTGAGGGCGCCGTGCTCGTCGTGGATGCGGCGCAGGGGATCGAGGCACAGACGCTCGCAAACGCGTATCTCGCAATCGAGAACGACCTCGAGATCGTTCCGGTCGTGAACAAGATCGACCTTCCCGCTGCCAATCCCGATGGTGCTGCGGCAGAGATCGCCGACCTGATCGGCGACGACGCCGCACACGTCGTCCGGATCTCGGCAAAGACGGGCGTGAACGTGGGCGACGTGCTCGACGCCATCGTCGAACGCATCCCGTCACCGGCCGGCGATGCCGACGCACCTGCGCGGGCGCTGGTTTTCGATTCGAGCTACGACCAGTACCGCGGGGTCGTCGCCTTCGTACGCCTCGTCGACGGCGAGTTTCGCCGCCGCGAACCGCTGCGGACGATGGCGACGCAGACGCGCTTCGAGGCGGAAGAGCTCGGATTCTTCTCGCCGACGATGACGCCCGTCGAGACGATCGGGGCCGGCGAGGTCGGCTACGTCGTCACTGGGCTGAAGGACGTCTCGAGCCTGCGCGTCGGTGACACGCTCACGAGCGAAGCGCGGCCGGCAAGCGAGGCGCTGCCCGGCTACAAGGACGTCAAGCCGATGGTGTTCGCCGGGCTCTTCCCGACGGACTCGGACGCCTATCCGGAGCTTCGCGACGCGCTCGAGCGATTGAAGCTCAACGACGCAGCGCTCGTGTACGAGCCGGAGACCTCGCAAGCACTCGGCTTCGGATTCCGGTGCGGCTTCCTCGGCCTATTGCACATGGAGATCGTGCGCGAGCGGCTCGAGCGCGAATTCGATCTCGATTTGCTCGTGACGGCGCCCAACGTCGCCTATCGCGTTCTCGAGCGGGCAGACGATTGGCGCGAGGTGCACAACCCGGCGGAGTTTCCGCGGGAGGCCGAGGAAGTCGAGGAGCCGTACATCAAGGCCTCGGTGATCGTCCCGAAGGAATACGTCGGCACGGTGATGGAGCTCTGCAACGAGCGTCGCGGGCGCTACGACCACCTCGAGTACCTCTCGCCGGAGCGTGTGCATCTCAACTACGAGCTGCCGCTCGCCGAGATCGTCCTCGACTTCTACGACCAGCTGAAGTCACGAACGCGCGGCTACGCGAGCTTCGACTACGACCTCGCGGGCTTCAAGGAAGGCAACCTCGTTCGCGTCGACATCCTCGTCGGCGGCGAGCCGGTCGACGCGCTGTCGCTGATCGTGCACCGTGATTTCGCGTACGACCGCGGACGCGCACTTGTCGACCGGTTGCGCGAGGAGATCCCACGCCAGATGTTCGACGTCGCGATCCAGGCGGCGATCGGTGCGCGAGTGATCGCGCGCGAGACGGTGAAGGCGAAGCGCAAGGACGTGCTCGCGAAGTGCTACGGCGGCGACATCACGCGCAAGCGCAAGCTGATCGAGAAGCAGAAGGCCGGCAAGAAGCGGATGAAGCAGGTGGGCTCCGTCGAGGTGCCGCAAGAAGCGTTCCTCGCCGTTCTCAACATCGGTCAGGGCGGGCGGTCGTGACAGGCGCGCGGCACCTCTACGTGCACCTTCCGTTCTGCGCGCATCGCTGCGGCTACTGCGACTTCGTCACCGTCACCGGCCGCTCGGAGCAGCACGTGCGGTATGTCGATGCGCTGCTCGCCGAGCTTGCGCTCGACCAGGAACGACTGGCGGCAGAGGTCGAAACGGTCTTCCTCGGCGGTGGGACGCCCACCTTCACGGAGCTCGAGCCCCTCGTGCGGCTGTTGCGTGTCTTGCCTCCCGCGCGCGAGGTGACCGTCGAGGCGAACCCCGAGACGGTCACGCCGGAGCTCGCACGCGTCTTGCGCGACGCGGGTGTGACGCGCATCTCGCTCGGGGCGCAGAGCTTCCAGCCGCACTTGCTCGACGTCCTCGAGCGGCGCGCGACGCCGGCCGCCGTCCGACGCGCCGTGCACACTCTGCGTGATGCCAATTTTGACAACATCTCGCTCGACCTTCTGTACGGAATCCCGGGGCAGAGCGCCTCCGATCTCGACGCCGACCTCGGTGAAGCGCTCGCGCTCGGACCGGAGCACGTCTCGTGCTACGAGCTCGAGGCAAAGCCGGGGACGCGCTTCACGCATGCTCACGCAGACGAGCTCGAACGTCAGAGCGAGGCGATGGAGGACTACTTCGAGCGGGTCGTCGAGCGGCTGACAGCCGCCGGTTACCGGTGGTACGAGACGGCGAACTTCTGCCGCTCACCGGCAGCCGACGTCGCCGGACGCGACCTCCGCTCCCAGCACAACCTCGCGTACTGGCTCGGCCGCGACTACTTGGGCATCGGCGTGGGCGCGGTTTCGACAATTCAAGGAAGGCGCTGGCGGAACACGCCGAGCCTCCGCGGCTACATCGACTCGCTGACGAGCGGCACGCGGCCCGAGCGCGAGTTCGAATCGCTCGACCCGGACGTCCGGCTTCGCGAGCGCGTGATGCTCGGTCTCCGCCTCGACGAGCCGCTCGCACTCGCCAGTCTCGACGGTGCGCTCGACGGGACCGAGGTCGCCCGCCTCGAGCGTCTCGGTCTCCTGTCTCACGCCGCGGGTGAGCTCGCTTTGTCGGAGCGCGGCCGCTTCCTTGGTGACGCCGTGACGGCTCAACTGCTTGCGTAGCCGACCGGAATCCCGGTCGCACCTGCGGATCGCGCGGTAAAATTCGCTGCAAATGACCGAATCCGCCGCGGATCTCCTGACACCGCGCCAGCGCGAGATCCTCCGGCGCGTCGTCGAGGAATACGTCACTACCGGCCAACCTGTCGGCTCGAAGGCGCTCGTCGAGCGCTCCGCGATGTCCGTGTCCTCGTCGACCGTGCGCGGCGAGCTCGCCACGCTCGAGGAACGCGGTTTGCTGACGCACCCGCACACATCTGCCGGGCGCGTGCCGACCGAGACCGGCTACCGCTACTACGCAGACGCGCTCCTCGAACGCGCCGAGCCGGACGAAGGCGCGTTCCCGCTCGACCTCCGGGCGACGCGCAGCGAGATCGAGTCGGCGCTGCAAGCAACGACAGAGATGCTCTCGCAAGTCAACCGCCTACTCGCGCTCGTCTCTGCGCCACCGCTTCGGTCGACGACGGTGAAGCACGTGGAGGTCCTGAGGCTCCAGCCGCAGGTCGTGATGGCGGTCGTGATCACTTCCACCGGCGGCGTGTCGAAGCACGTCGTGCACTTCGCCGACGCGGTCGACCCGGGCCTTGCGACGTGGGCTGCGGAATATCTCCAAGAGACCGTCGTCGGTCTTCACCTCGGTAGTGCGCTCCTGCGCCGGAGGTTCGAGGATCCGGGGCTCTCGCACACCGAGCGCGAGTTTCTGCAGACGCTTCAACCTGCGTTCGACGATCTGCTCGCGAGCGAGCAACAGCTCTACGTCGGTGGGGCGGCCGAGCTCCTCGACGAGCTCCGCGGCGAGGAGATCGCGTCGTACGGCCGCGTGATCTCGCTCCTCGAGAAACGCGCAGAGGTGCTCGAGGTGCTCGGCGAGTCACGCGACCCGCGGCGTCCGTTCGTCCGTCTCGGCCACGAGCTCGAGGGCTTCGCGCTGCACAACGTCGCGCTCGTCGGTGCCTGTTACGGACTCGTCCATCGCTCGCTCGGCGCCGTCTCGTTGATGGGACCCGTACGGATGGACTACGACAAGGCGATCCGATCCGTGCGCTCGGCCGCGACCGAGCTCTCGCGTTTCGTCGAGTCCGTGTTCGAAGAGGACTGACCTCGCCGGTACGCTCTCGGCGACGATGGCGACAGCGGAGCAGGACTACTACGAGCTCCTCGGCGTCGCCCGCGACGCGAGCGACACAGAGATCAAGAAGGCCTTCCGGCAGCTCGCGCGTGAGCTGCATCCGGACGTCTCGGACGCTCCCGACGCGGAGGAGCGCTTCAAGAAGGTCGTCGAGGCATACGAGGTGCTCTCGAAGGCCGAGACGCGGCAGCTCTATGACCGGTACGGCCACGCCGGTCTCCGAAGTGGCGGCTTCAACTCGACCGTCGACTTCGGCAGCATCTCCGACCTCTTCTCCGCGTTCTTCGGCGACGAGATCTTCGGCGGAGCGGGGGGCCGGCGCGGAGCGCGGGGCGCAGACGTCGTCGCGCAGGTCGAGATCGAGCTGACCGAAGCAGCGGAGGGCGTGCGGCGGCGCGTGGACTTCGAAGCCGCGGTTATGTGCGAGCGCTGCGGCGGCGACGGTGCCGAGCCGGGCAGCACGATCAGCGTCTGCCCGACGTGCGGCGGCGCCGGCCGGCTCCAGCATGTGTCGCGAAGCCTCTTCGGCGAGTTCGTGCGCACGCAAACGTGCGGCACCTGCGGCGGCGACGGGAGGAAGATCGAGCAACCGTGCAGCGAATGTCACGGCGGCGGACGGACGGTTCAGGTGCGTGGGCTCGACGTCGACATCCCCGCGGGCATTCACGACGGCCAGCGGATCCGGCTCGCCGGCTTTGGCCACGCAGGCTCCATCGGCGCACGCGCAGGCGACGCGTACGTGCAGGTGCGGGTTCGCCCCGACCCGCGCTTCGTGCGCGAAGGCGACGACATCTATTCGCAGGTCGATCTGACGATCACGCAAGCCGCACTCGGAACGACGCTGACGATCCCGACGCTTCGCGGCGACCACGAGCTGACGCTGGAGCCGGGGACGCAGCCGGGCAAGGTCTACGTGCTGCGCGGCCAGGGGATGCCCTCGCTCGAGAGTTTCCGTCGCGGCGACCACCGAGTGCTCGTCAACGTCGTCGTGCCGCGCAGGCTGTCGGACGAACAGCGAAACCTGCTCCAACAGTTCGAGCAGAGCGCCGACGAGACGACGTACGCCTCGGACGGCGAGCGCGAAGGCTTCTTCGAGAAGTTGAAGGGCGCGTTCTCCTGACGAATCTCCGACGCGTCTCAGTGGAAGTTCCTCTGGAGCGCGTCGAGGAAGCGCGAGCGCAGATGGTCGAGCTCTTTCCGGACGGCTTCGAGGAGGTCGAGCACTCCGACGGCATCGAGCTCGCCGCGTACACCGACCCCGCGGGCGAGGAGCAGCTCTGGCACGTGTTCGGCCGCACGCGCAGCAACGAAGTCCAGCTCGGCTGGGAAGAGGAATGGCGCCGCTTTCACCAGCCGGTACGCGTCGGCGCGCTGTGGATCGGGCCGCCCTGGCTTGAGCCGGACGCCGGCGCGATTCCGGTCGTGATCGAGCCGGGCCGCGCGTTCGGCACGGGCGGACACGCCACGACCCGGCTCTGCATCGAGCTCCTGCAGACGCTGCCCAGCACGAGCTTGCTGGACGTCGGCTGCGGCTCGGGCGTGATCTCGATTGCGGCGGCCAAGCTCGGCTTTGCGCCGGTCGTCGCTGTCGATCTCGAGCAGGCCGCCGTCGAGGCGACGGCCGCGAACGCGACGCGAAACGGCGTCGACGTGGACGCGCGACAGGTCGACGCGCTCGTCGACGCGCTGCCGGAACACGAGCTCGTCGTTGCGAACATCGCGCTCGCAACAGCGGAAGAGCTGCTGCCGACGGTTCCCGGATCCTTGGTGATCGTGTCCGGATATCTGGAGTCGGACCGGCCGCGCGCGCCGGGTTGGCGGCAGGTCGAGCGGAAGCTCGAAGGCGGCTGGGCCGCGGACCTCTACGAGCGCGGTTAGGCTTTCGCGCGCCGCATGGCGACGTTCTCGGTCCAGTTCCTCGGCTGCAAGGTGTCGCACTCGGACGCGCAAGACGTGCGCGAGCGGCTGCTCCGCGACGGCCACCAGGAGCGCGAAGGGGGCGCCGACGTGGCCGTCGTGAACACGTGCTGCGTGACGAACGAGGGCCTTGCGAAATCCCGGAAGGCGGTCGCGCGCGCCGCGCGGTCGCACGGACGTGTGTACGTCACGGGCTGTGGCGCGAATCTCGCGGCGAACGGATTCGCAGAGCGTGCGCCGAACGTCGTCGTCGTCGCGCGACGTAGCGAGGAGACCGCCGACTTCGTCGCGGGCGACGTCGGTGCGATCGGTTGCGTGCAGGCGCCGGCGCAGCTCGACCGTGTCCGCGCCTTCGTGAGGATCCAGGACGGCTGCAGCTTCTCGTGCGGCTTCTGCGTCGTGCCGCTCGTTCGCGGGCCGTCGCGAAGCCGACCGGCCGACGGCGTCCTCCGAGAGATCCGTCGGCGCGTCGGCGAAGGTCATCGCGAGGTCGTGTTGACCGGCATCAATCTCGGTTGCTATCGCGACCGCGCCGCGCGATACGACTTGCCGCGACTCGTGCGCGCGGCGGGCGAGGTCGGAGGACTGCGGCGTCTGCGGCTCTCTTCGATCGAGGTCAACCACGTGAACGCTGAGCTCGTTTCTGCGCTGCGCGAAACGCCGAACGTCGCGCGGCACCTGCATGTCCCGCTGCAGTCGGGTGACGACGGCGTGCTGCGCGCGATGGGGCGGCGGTACGA
>JBKPRX010000176.1:0-9402 GCA_046734795.1 Actinomycetota bacterium | reverse complement strand
TCGAGCTCAGGAATCCGCCGCGCAAGCGTGGCGAGGGTTCCGGCGAGCACGGCCGCCGCAGCGGTGGCAGTTCCGATGGCTGCGAGAAAGATCATCGTGTTGTCTTTCGGCGGTTGAGCGGCGCCCCTTGAGCCCTGGCCTTCCTGGACCTTCGGGGGGTCCGCTCCTGGACTGTACACCGCCTGGGCGACGGCGTGGGCATCGGCTGCGTAAGCGGGCGAGAAAGCGGGCGAGATCGTCGGTCTCCACCGGTTCCGCGCCCGCTGGGCTTGAGCGCGAGCATGAGACTTGGCTTCAATACCCCTTGGGGGTATACTCGGCACCATGCCCGTTCGTGAAGTGGAGCTCGAGCTCACAGGTATGTCGTGCGCATCCTGCGCGGCGCGAATCGAGAAGAAGCTCAACGAGGTTGCGGGCGCCGAGGCGACGGTCAACTTCGCCACGGAGCGCGCCACCGTCCACTGCGGCGACGAGGTCGCGCTCGACGAGCTCGTCGCAGCAGTCGAATCGGCTGGTTACCACGCGCACGAGCGCGCGGTCGGCACGACATCCGAACATGCGCACGATCACGACGAGTCGCTGCGCGTTCTCACGCAGCGCCTGGTCGTGGGCGTTGCGCTGAGCCTGCCCGTTGCGCTCCTTGCGATGGTGCCGGCGTTCCAGTTCGACGGCTGGGAATGGGTCGCGTTCGCGCTTGCGACGCCGGTTGTCTTCTACAGCGGCAGCGGCTTCCATCGTGTCGCCGCACGCACCGCTCGACACCTTGCGGCGTCGATGGACACGCTCATCTCGCTCGGCACCCTTGCCGCATGGATCTGGTCGACGGTCGTGTTGGTCGCCGGAATCGATACGGATGTCTACTTCGAGGTCGCCGCGGTCGTGACGACGCTGATCGTTCTCGGTCGTTATCTCGAAGCGCGCGCGAAAGGGCGAGCATCGGCTGCGGTTCGGAAGCTGCTCGAGCTCGGCGCGAAGGAAGCGCGTGTGCTTCGCGACGGCACGGAAGTGCTCGTTCCGATCTCCAAGCTCGTCGGCGGCGACCTGTTCGTCGTCCGGCCGGGGGAGAGGATCGCGACCGACGGCGTCGTCATCGAAGGAGCGTCCGCGGTCGACCAGTCGATGCTGACGGGCGAGTCGGTTCCGGTCGACGTCGAGCCAGGTGTCGAGGTCGCGGGTGCGACCGTCAACACGAACGGGCGACTCGTCGTTCGCGCGACGAAGGTCGGCTCCGAGACGGCGCTGGCCCAGATCGCGCGGCTCGTCGATGCAGCGCAGGCAGGGAAGGCGCCCGTGCAACGGCTCGCGGATCGCGTCTCGGCGATCTTCGTCCCGATCGTGATCGCCCTGTCGCTACTCACGCTCGCCGGATGGCTTGCGTTCGGCGGCTCGACGGCCGACGCGTTCACCGCAGCGGTGGCGGTCTTGATCATCGCGTGCCCGTGTGCGCTCGGTCTTGCAACGCCGACGGCGCTGATGGTGGGAACCGGCCGGGGCGCGCAGCTCGGCATCCTCATCAGGGGCCCCGAGATTCTGGAGCAGACGCGACGCGTCGACACGCTCGTCCTCGACAAGACCGGCACGGTCACGGAAGGACGCATGGAGCTCGTCTCGGTCACGCCGGTGAACGGCGCGACTCGAGACGAGGTGCTCCGCTACGCAGCGGCCGTCGAGGCGGCCTCGGAGCATCCGATCGCGCAGGCGGTCGTGCGGGCGGCAAGGGCGCAGGTCGGCGAGCCGCCCGCGGTGAGCTCGTTCAGGAACGAGGCAGGCGTTGGTGTGACCGGCGTCGTCGACGGTCACTCCGTCTCCGTCGGCCGTAACGACGGTCGCATCCTCGTCTCGTGGGACGGCGTCGAGCGCGCCGTGCTCGAGGTGCGCGACACGGTCAAGCCGACGAGCGCGGACGCGATTCGCGAACTCAAGGCGCTCGGTCTGACGCCGGTGTTGCTGACGGGCGACTCGAAGTCCGCGGCCGAGATCGTCGGCCGCGAGGTCGGCGTCGATCGCGTCGTCGCAGACGTCTATCCCGAGGAGAAAGTGCAGGAGGTGGCTCGCCTGCAGCGTGAGGGCAGGGTCGTCGCAATGGTCGGCGACGGCATCAACGACGCGCCCGCACTCGCGCAGGCCGACCTCGGCCTCTCGATCGGCACCGGCACCGACGTCGCGATCGAGGCGTCGGATCTGACGCTTGTCTCGGGCGATCTCCGGGCAGCGGTCGACGCGATTCGGCTCGCGCGGAGGACGCTTCGCACGATCAAGGGCAACCTCTTCTGGGCGTTCGCGTACAACGTCGCCGCGATTCCGCTCGCGATTGCCGGTGTCCTGAATCCAATCGTCGCGGCCGCGGCGATGGCAGCATCCAGCCTCTTCGTCGTCACGAACAGCCTGAGGCTGCGCCGATTCCGAAGCGTTCGCAGCGGAGGAGAGACCGCATGAGCGACGTCGTCGAAGCACCGGCCCACGGATACGCAAGCGACAAGGCGGCGCTCGTCAAGCGTCTCCATCGAATCGAAGGCCAGGTGCGCGGGATCGAGCGGATGGTGGAGGACGATCGCTACTGCATCGACGTCCTGACGCAGATCGCAGCCGTGTCGACAGCGCTCGAGTCGCTCGCGCTGAAGGTTCTCGACGATCACGTTCGTCATTGCGTTGCCGGTGCGTTGCAATCGGGCGACGAGGCCGAAGGTCGCGCGAAGGTCGACGAGCTTCTTCAGGCCGTGCAACGTTTCGCGCGCACGCGCTAGAACCGGTGCGCGAAGAGCTCGTGCCCCGTCCGACCGCAGGGCGGGTCTACACGGCGGAGCGCCTGATCCGCCTGTCGGATGTGGACGCCGGCGGCCGGCTCCGGTTCGACGCGGTTGCGCGGTACCTGCAGGACGTCGCAACCGACGACGTCGTCGACACGGGCCGCCACCTCGACGAGCGCGTGTGGGTCGTTCGGCGCACGCGGATCGACGTCGTCGTGCCGTTCGTGAACGACGAGAGAACTGAGCTTGCAACATGGTGCAGCGGCACGGGTGCGGCTGCCGCCGCGCGACGGACGTCTCTCGCCGGTGACGAGGGCGGCGTGATCGAAGCGGAGAGCGTTTGGATCCACGTGGGCCGCGACGGCCGACCGGCTCGGCTCGACCCGGATTTCTTCGACATCTACGGGGACGCCGCCGGTGGCCGCCGCGCGGTCACGCGATTGAGTTTTCCCGATCCGCCTGCCTCGGCGCCGCGCGACCGTTGGACGGTGCGAGCGACCGATGTCGACGTGCTCGGTCACGTCAACAACGCGGCGTACTGGCATGGTGTCGAGGAGCTCGTCGCCCGCGCCGCGGCTTTGCGACGCGGCGCGAGTGCGGTGCTCGAGTTCCGACGGCCGGTCGATCTCGGCGATGCGGTCGAGCTCGCGTCGTGGCCTGCAGACAGCAATGCAAGCGTCGGCCTTGCGTTCTTCGTCGGCGACGACGCGCGCGCGGTCGGCGCATTGCACGTGCTGTAGACACGCAGCACGGGCTGCGATTGGATAGACGTCGTGGCCGACGCCGTCACATCGCCGGCGCCGCCGTCGACTCGGTCGTACGCGTGGGTCGGCCTCCCGCTTGCCGCCTTCGCGATCGTTGCACTCACCGCAGGACTTCTTGCGCGGCACGAACCGCGTTCAAAGGGGTACTTCCGCCTCTTCTTCAGCGACCCCGTTCATCTGAAGGCGGGGTTTGCCACTGCTGCGATCGTGCTCGCGCTCTTTCAGCTCTTCAGCGCGGCCTGGATCTTTCGCAAGCTTCCTTGGCGCAAGCCGCAGTGGATCAATCCCGCGCACCGTTGGTCGGGCCGCCTCGCATTCCTGTTCACGCTTCCGGTTGCGTACCACTGCATCTTCAAGCTGGGCTTCCGCTCGCCGTCCGGACGCGTCCTCGCGCATTCGTTGTTCGGCTGCTTTGTGTACGGCGCGTTCGCGGCGAAGGTCACCGTCGTTCGGTTGCATCGGTTTCCTCGTCCGGTCCTGCCGATCGCGGGTGGCCTGCTCTTCGCGATGCTGATCGGTGTCTGGTACACGAGCGCGCTCTGGCTCTACCGAGGAACGGAGAGTGCAGCGCCTGCACGCGGCGCGCAGCTTGCCGTTGTTCCTCCGGGCGCTGACGTCGCCGCCGGCGCGCGTGTCTACGCGAGCGCGGGCTGCGGCTCGTGCCACACGCTGAAGGCGGCGAGCTCGAACGGCCAGATCGGGCCCAACCTCGACGCTCTTCGGCCTACTTTCGGCGCAGTCCAAGCGCAAGTGCGAACCGGTGGCGGCGGGATGCCTGGGTTCGCCGGGAAGCTGACGCCAGCGCAGATCCGGGACGTCGCGGCGTTCGTCGCGACGCGCGCCGGCACGCCCTGAGAGGATGCGGCCATGACGACGACTGAGACTTCTCCCAAGCTTGCCCCGCTCACCGACGACGAGCTCGACGACGAACAACGCCAGCTGCTCGAGCCGCTCGGTGACCGCGGCCGGCACAACGTCTTTCGGACGATGGTGCGGCACCCGAAGCTCTACCGGCACTGGTCGCGCTTCAGCGGCTACCTCCTTTGGCGCAGCGGCCTCCAAGCGCGCGAGCGCGAGATGGTGATCCTGCGGACGGCGTATCGCTGCGGGTCCGCATACGAGTGGGGGCAGCACGCGCGCATCGGACGCAACGAAGGTCTCACCGACGACGAGATTCGCCGCATCGGAGCCGGGCCCGACGCAGACGGCTGGTCCGAGCACGAGGCTGCGCTGCTCCGTGCCGTCGACGAGCTCCACGACCAGTCGCAGCTTTCCGACGCAACCTGGTCGCAGCTCGCGCGCACATTCGACGAGCACCAGCTGATCGAGACGATCATGCTGTCGGGCTCCTATCGCGGGCTTGCGGGCGCGCTCAACTCGATCGGCGTCCAACCCGAAGGCCCGCTCGCGCCGCTCGGCGAGGCGCAGCCGTAGTGGCCGACCGCCTTGCGGGCAAGACCGCCGTAATCGTCGGCGCAGGGCAGACGCCCGGCGAGACGATGGGAAACGGGCGCGCGACGGCCATCCTGTTCGCGCGTGAAGGCGCGCGCGTGCTGCTCGTCGACCGCGACGAGGAGTCGGCGCGCGAGACGCAGCGATTGATCCAAGCCGAAGGCGGTGACGCTGCGATCCACCGCGCCGACGTGACGAGCGAGGAAGACTGCGTCGCGACCGTCGCAGCCGCACGCGACGTGCTCGGCCGCATCGATGTCCTGCACAACAACGTCGGCATCGGCACCGGCGACAACCGGCCGACACGCATCGACGTCGAAGCGTGGGACCGCATCTTCGCCGTGAACCTCCGTGGCATGTGGCTCATGTGCAAGCACGCGATCCCGGCGATGCAAGAGCAGGGCGGAGGCGGCGCGATCGTCAACATCTCGTCGGTCGCCGCGATCGCGTCCGCGGAGCGGATGAGCCTCACCGCCTACAAGGCGTCGAAAGCCGGCGTGAACGCGCTGACGCAACAGCTTGCGATTGCGCATGCGCCGGACGCGATTCGCGTCAACGCGATCATGCCGGGCTTGATCGACACGCCGATGGCGGTGGACGCACCTGCGCGCGCGCTCGGGCGCGAGCGCGCGGATCTCGCGGCGCAACGCGCCGCACGCGTGCCGCTCGGCCACCAAGGCTCCGCGTGGGACATCGCGCACGCTGCGGTCTTTCTCGCCTCGGACGAGGCTGCGTTCATCACCGGTGCGGTGCTGCCCGTGGACGGTGGCCAGGCCGCGCTCGTCGGCTAGCGGCGAGACGCGCTAGCCGCCGACGGACGCGAACGTTCCTTCGCGGTCCGCGGCGTTCGCGTTCTCTGCGATCGCGTCGGCGATCCTGTCCCAGACATCCCGCGGCAGGTCGTGCGCCATGCCGTCGATGAGCATGAGCTTCGCGCCCGGGATGCAGCGCGCGGTTTCCTTGCCGCCCGAAGGCCGCACGAGCTTGTCCGCCTTGCCGTGGATCACGAGCGTCGGCACGCGGATCGTCTTCAGCTGCCGGCGCCTGTTCTTCGACGAGAGGATCGCGACGATCTGACGGCCGGAGCCTTCGGGATTGTGGCCGCGGTCGTACGCCCGCCCGGCCTCGAAGCACAGCTCTTCGCGATCCGGCGGGAACCCCGGCGAGCCGATGATCGTGAAGAGCGTGGCGAAATGCTGGACGAATCCCTCGCGCTCGAACGGGGCCGGCTTCGAGATCGCGCGGAATGTCTTGACCGTCGGCTGCCCTTTCAATCGATGCCCGGTGTTCGACATGATCGACGTCAGCGAGCGCGCGACATCCGGGTGCTCGGCCGTCAGCACCTGCGCAATCATGCCGCCCATCGACAGGCCGACGATGTGCGCCGGCGCGAGCTGCAGAGTGCGGAGCAAACCGGCGGCGTCGGCTGCCATATCGGAGAGCGAGTAGTGCCCGGGCGAGAAGCGGCGGGTGACCATCTGCCAGGTGCTCGGAGGCGGTGCTGTGAACTTCGTCGAACGCCCGACGTCGCGATTGTCGAAACGAACGACGTGGAAGCCGCGCTCGACGAGCCGCTCACAGAACCCGTCGGGCCACGAGATCATCTGCATGCCGAGGCCCATGATCAGGAGGACCGGCGGGGCCGCGGCGTCGCCGAACGTCTCGTAGCACAGTGTGACGCCGTTGCCGACGTCGACGAATTGCTCACTCACGCGATCACATAATCCTTCGGGTCGAAGCGGGCGACGCGCTTGCGGAAGTTGAACGAGAAGCCGGGCCAGATTGTCGAGTTCCGTCCGGTCGAGTCGAGGTACCAGCTCTTGCAGCCGCCCGTGGTCCACACGGTTCCGGCCATGCGGCGATCCACGTCGGCGACGAAGGCCTCTTGCGCCTCTGCGCGCGGCTCGACGACTGCGGCGCGTTCCCGCTCGAGTGTGCGCAGCGCACCGCGGAGGTGCTCGATCTGCGCCTCGATCATGTAGACGACCGAGTTGTGGCCGAGCCCGGTGTTCGGTCCGAGCAGGATGAACAGGTTCGGAAAGCCGGTGACGGTCGTGCCGAGATGTGCACGCGGGCTGCCGTTCCACGTCTCGGCGAGCGTGCGGCCGTCACGTCCGCGGACGCGCGCGGCGATCGGCGAGTCGGTGACGTGGAAGCCGGTGCCGAAGACGATCGTGTCGACCTCGTGCTCGACGCCGTCGTCGGTGGCGATTCCATGCGGGCGGATCTCACTGATCGGGTCGGTGACGAGCGTCACGTTCGGCTGTGTGAGCGCGGGATAGAAGTCGCTCGAGATCAGAACGCGCTTGCAGCCCATCCGGTAGCTCGGCGTCAGCTTCGCGCGCAGCTTCGGATCGGCGACCTGCTTCTCGAGATGGCGGCGGGCAAGACGTTCGTTCGCTGCGCCTTCACGCGGATGCATGAAGCGCAACACGAACAGCTCGCGCGCGCCGAAGATCGCACCGCGCATCGCGACCTGCGCGGGCGGTACGGCTCGATACAGCGTGTGCTCGAGGCGCGTGAGCGGCCGGTCCCGCCGCGGCACGATCCACGGTGGCGTCCGTTGGAAGACCAAGAGCCGTCGCACGTGCGGCTGGATCTGCGGGACGAACTGGATCGCCGACGCGCCCGTGCCGACGACGGCGACGTCGCGTCCGGTGAGGTCGTGGTCGTGGTTCCACCGCGCCGAATGGAACGCCGTGCCGGCGAAGGTGTCGAGCCCGCGTAGCTTCGGGAGCGCCGGCTCGCTCAGAGCACCCGCACCGGAGACGAGCACGTCTGCGGTGAGCTCGCCGCTCAGAGTCGCGACGCGCCAGCGTCGCGCTTCTTCGTCCCACGCGGCCTCGAGCACCTCCTCGCCGAAGCGAATGTGCGGTCGGGTTCCGTAGCGATCCGCGCAGCGTTGGAGATAGGCCCAGATCTCCGGCTGCGACGAGAACGTGCTCGTCCACCGTGGGTTCGGCGCAAAGGAAAAGGAATAGAGGTGCGAGGGCACGTCGCACGCGCAACCGGGGTACGAGTTGTCGCGCCACGTGCCGCCGAGGTCGTCGGCGCGTTCGAGGATGACGAAGTCGTCGATGCCGTCCTGCTTGAGGCGGATGCCGGTGCCGATCCCGGCGAAGCCGCTGCCGACGATCGCCACCCGCACGTGCCGCGTCTCCATCGCATCAACGGTAACGCCGACGCGCCGGGCGCGCGGGCTCACTCGCGCGCGCAATACTTCCCACGACGTCTCGGAGAGCGAGGAGAGGAGCGTCCGATGGCTGGATTCCGGATTTCGTCACATGGCCGCTTGCAGGACTGGATCGCGGCCGAGGCCGGCTACTTCGACGAGGAAGGGCTCGACTACGAGCTCGACGTCGTCCCGCTCGAGCGCGCGGCCACCGGTGCGGCTGGGGCGGCCGAGCCGGACGCGCGCGGCGACATTCGCCTAGGCGCGTACGAACTCTTCGGCAACAGGGCGCCGGGCAAGCGCGACATGAGCTGCGCGTGCCACTGGGCCGTCAACCAGGCAGCGAGCGACCAGCACGGGCGCATGTGGGGCCATGCGTACTCGGTCCTGCCTTCCGGGATCTACGTCGCGCCGGAGTCGGAGCTTCGGCGACCCTCAGACCTCGCCGGCGTCGACGTCGCCGTCGGCTACCACTCGGGGAGCCACTTCTCGGCGCTTCAGGCGCTGGAGGCGGTGCTCGATCCGGCAGACATCAGCCTTCGTTTCCTCGGCATGCCGTACGACCGTGTGGATGCGCTGTTCACGCGCGAGATCCCGGCGGCGAACATCTGGGGTGCGTCAACGTACTTGGTCGAGCAGCAGGGGTGCCGAAAGGTTCTCGACACGACGTTCATGGCCGCCTTCCTCTTCAGCGCGCACATCGATCCGGAAGACGTCGCGCGCTACTTCAGGGCGTTGAAGCGCGCGCAGGTCGATCTCGACTTCGAGCCCGAGCGCTACAAGCACTATTACTTGAACGAGATTCCCCAACGGTTCCACGCGCTGATCGACGTGCGCGGGTTCGGTCCGGGCGAGCGCGTCGTGTTCCTCCCGTACACGAGCGACCGCTACGAGCGCGCACAGGCCTGGATGCGTGAGCGCGAGCTGTTCGAGGACGCGGCGCCTGCGAGCGACTTCGGGTCGGTCGTCCAGGTCTAGCCGCTGATTGGAACGCGCGTCAGCGAGCGCTCGGGACGACAGCCTCACGCTTCGCGATTGCCCTCGCCTCGAGCGACTCAAAATGACGAGCCGCGGATGTGCGCCAGCGCTCGTGGCGGTTGTGGAAGAGGTCGTACGCACGGTTCCGCAGCCACGGCTGCGGCACAAGCTCAGCCGGCAGGTCGGGGTCGAGGAACGGGAAGCGCCGCCAGGCATGCAGCATCAACATCGACGCGCGGAAGCACGCGTCGGGAGCTGTCGGGCGCTGCCGGCCAAACTCTTCGATGAA
>JBKPRX010000175.1:0-16348 GCA_046734795.1 Actinomycetota bacterium | reverse complement strand
TATCGCGTGATGCGAAGCCGCGGCAATTCGATCGAAGGCGGAACGACCGAGATCTTGAAGAACATCATCGCCGAGCGCGTGCTCGGACTTCCCCGGATGCGCTAAGGAGCGAAGGAATGAGATTCGAGCTGAACGACGACCAGCGAGAGATCAAGAACACCGCGCGCGACCTCTTGGGCCGCCGCTCGACGTTCGAGCAGGTGCGAGCGGCAGCCGAAGGCGGCGGCTCCGACGCAGGTTTGTGGCAGGAGCTTGCCGAGCTCGGCTGGACCGGGATCGGCATCGACGAAGACCACGGCGGCGTCGGCTTCGGCGTCATCGAGCTCGCAGTCCTCGCCGAGGAGCTCGGGTACGCGGTGACGCCGACTCCGTTCCTCGCGAACGCGATGGCCGGTCTCGTCATCTCGAGCGCAGGCAGCGACGAGCAGAAGTCGCGCTGGCTCGGCGGCATCGCAAGCGGCGAGTCCCGCGCAACGGTTGCAACCGCGCGTGACAGCGTCGCCGAGCTCGTACCGGATGCTGACGGCGCCTCGCTGATCGTCCTCGTCGACGGCGACCGCGCAACGGTCGTCGAGGCCGGCGACGCGACGATCGAGCCGGTGGACACGATCGATCCGACTCGCTCGTATGCGCGTGTGACGAGCTCGAACGGCGAACCGCTCGAGGGGGCCGTGGACGTGGGGCTCGATCGGGCCGAGGCGGTTCTCTCGGCTGAGCTCACGGGTATCGCGCAGCGCGCGCTCGACATGACGGTCGAGTACGTGAAGTCGCGCCAGCAGTTCGGTCGGCCGATCGCGGTCTTCCAGGCCGTCTCACACGGTTGCGCCGACATGTTCATGGAAACCGAGAGCGCGCGTTCGGCCGTCTACGCGGCTGCTTGGGCCGCCGACGCGGATCCGGAGACGCTGCCGTGGGCCGCGTCCGTCGCGAAGGCAGTCGCGGCCGAAGCAGGTCCGCGCGTCACGAGGAGGGCGATCCAGCTCCACGGCGGGATCGGCTTCACGTGGGAAGCCGACGTGCACTGGCTCTTCAAGCGCGCGCACCTCGACGCCGCGCAGCTTGGGAAGGCACATGAGCATCGAGCTCGCATCGCGCGGCTCGCAGCCGGCGTCGGGAAGCCGGTCGAGGCGCTGAGCTGAGCGCGGCGCGACCGCAGCGTCGCGTCGGGCTGACGGTCCCGTTCGAGGGCGTTCCGCTCTCGGAGCTGCCTGGCCTCGCGCGCCGGGCGGAGGAGCTCGGCTACGACGACCTCTGGTCGGCGGAGTCCGTCGCCTACGACGGCTTCACGCCGCTCGCAATCGCCGCGCCGGCGACGGAGCGGATGCGCCTCGTCACCGGGATCGTCAACGCGTACACGCGCGGACGCACCTTGATGGCACAGACGTGCGCGACGTTGCAGGACCTGAGTGACGGTCGGTTCGTGCTCGGACTCGGTGCGTCGTCGAACGTGATCGTCGAGCAGTGGAACGGCATCCCGTTCGAGAAGCCCCTGCGCGCCGTGCGCGAGATGGTCGAGTACCTCCGCCCCGTGCTCGCGGGCGAGCGCGGCGACGGCGGGTTCAAGCTGCCGTCACCGCCGGTCGCGCCCGTTCCGATCGTGCTCGCCGCGCTGCGCGACAAGATGCTCCGGCTCGCCGCGACCCACGCCGACGGCGCGTTCACGAACTTCCTGCCGGTAAGCGGCACCGCGCAGGTCGTCGAAGCATTCGGCGCGCCGGACAAGGAGCTCGCCTGCCGGTTCTTCTCGTTCATGGGCGACGAGGCCGAAGGGCTCGCGCGCGCAAAGCGCACGTTCGTCGCCTATGCGACCGTGCCGGTCTACGCCGAGTTCTTCCGCTGGCTCGGCTGGGGCGAGCAGCTCGATCCGGTCGTCGAGGCGTGGGGAAGCGGCGATCGCAAGCTCGCGGTGGAGCGCGCGCCGGAAGATCTCGTGCGCGAGATCTTCCTGCTCGGGCCCGTCGAGGCCCAGCGCGAGCGCCTGGATCAATTCGCCGAGGGCGGCATCACGACTGCCGTGCTCTCGCTCGGGTGTCCGCCGAGCGAGCTGCCCGCGGCGCTCGAGGCGTTCGCGCCGCGTTAGCTTTCTTCTTCGCGTTCCTCGGGCCGCTTGATCGTGCCGTAGGTCGCTTCGTAGTTCGTCATGTTCTCGTTCAGCGCCTGCAGCACGTTGAAGACGAGCGTCGGCGGAATCTTGACCCGCGCGACGACGCGGCACGGGACAACTGCCGGCGAGGTCGGATCTTCCGGGTCGACCGGTTGCGCGGGTTGCGTGGAGCAGAAGTCGAGCGTGAACTCGTACGCGGTGTGCCAGACGCCGAGGAAGTTCGAGTAGACGCCGCCTTCGAGCTCCGGGGGGACTGCGAGCTGGAATTCCGTCGGGCGCTCGTCGCCCTCGTCGCCGCCCACGAAGCCGTGCTCGCTCACCGCGCCTGCTCGGCCTCGTCGCGGTCGAGCGCCTCCAGCGCCGCGTCGACCATCATCGGCACCGCGACCTCGAAGCGTGCCGCTTGCGGCGCCTCGCCCAGCTCGCCGCGGATGTAGCGGCCGTAGATCGCCTCGCAGAAGACGGACGACTTCCAGTGCGCGAGCGCCACGAACCACCAGAGCCGCTCGAGCTGCCTGCCGGTCTCCTGCTCGTACCGTGAGATCAGCTCGTCCTTCGACGGGAAGCCCGGCGTCGCCGTCGCGCGCGAGCCGCCGAGCGCGGTGGGGTCGCCGTTCGGTTCGAGGTACGTCGCCATCACGTAGCCGATGTCGGCGCGCGCATCGCCGATCGCGCCCATCTCCCAGTCCAGCACCGCGATGATCTTCGGCTCGTCTTTCGCGACGAGCACGTTGCCGATTCGGTAGTCGCCGTGGACGACGGCGAGTGGCAGCGGCTCCGGGGGATTCGCTGCCATGCGCCGCGCGACTTCGGGCACGGCGAGGTCGCGCGTCTTGTTGATGTCCCAGAGTTGAATCCACCGGCGGACCTGGCGGTCGATGTAGCTGCCCGGACGGATGAACTTCTCGAGGTCCGGCTCGTGCACGTCGACGCCGTGGATCTGCGCGAGCTTGTCGATCAGGTCGATGCCGACCGCATGCCGCCGCTCCGGCGACTCCGCAAGATGCGCGGGCAGGTCTTCGAGGATGACGTCGCCGTCGACGAAGTCCATGACGTAGAACGGCACGCCGAGGATGCTCTCGTCCTCGCCGACCGCGACGATCGGCGGCGTCGGCACGCCTTGCTTCGACAGTGCGAGCTGAAGCCGTGCCTCGCGGACCATGTCGTGCGCCGACGGCGGCAGCGGCGGGCGCGGCGGGCGTCGCAGGACATAGCGCCCACCCTCGCCGTTCTCGCCGCGCTCGAGCAGGAAGCTGAAGTTCGACCCACCGCGGATGCCGATCCGTTCAGCGCGTACCGGCCCGGAGCCGAGGCCGTGCTGGTCGAGGAACGCTTCGACGCGATCGAGGATGACGAGCGGCGCGAGCCGGTTGCCCTCCGCGTCGGCCGCGGTCGCGACGACGTCGATCCCGTCCACCGTGACGCTCACGGCAAGCCCCCGTGCGGAACCTCGACGGTGGTCGTGAAGAGCGCAGCGTCAGTTGCGCCTTGGCGCGTCGCCGCGCCTGAATCCGGCGCCGCGCAGAGAAGCAGCGTGCGGCCATCGTCGCCGCCGAGCATGCACGCGAAGCACCGAAGACCGTCCGGGACGCTCACGCTGTCGACGATCTCGCCGCCGGGTGCGATTCGCACGCACCGCGAGCTGCGCGCGTCGGCTGACCAGATGTGACCTTCGGTGTCGAGGCAGCAGCCGTCGGGGAAGTAGCGGTTGTCGTCGTCGCCGAGCTGCGCCCACGTGCGGCGGTTCGTGAGCGAGCCGTCGCTCTCGATCGTGAACGCCGTGTAGCGCGAGGCGAACGTCTCGCCGACGATCAACGTTGCGCCGTCGTCACCGATCACCGTCCCGTTCGGGAAGACGAGCTCGTCCGCGGCAGCGTTCACGGATCCGTCCGGGTCGACGCGCGCGAGCACGGCCGTGCGCGGTTCCTCCGTCTCATAGTCGAAACCGAAGTTGCCGACGTACGCGCGGCCGCTCGGGTCGACGACCATGTCGTTCGCATTGCCAGTGCAGAGCTCGCCGAGTTCGGCGTGCACGGATGCGCTGCCGTTGCCGTCGGAGCGAAGGACGCGCTTGTCGGTCATCGAGACGACGAGGAGCGTCCCGTCCGGCAGCCAGCCGAGACCCGACGGACGCGTGGCGACACGGAGCACCTCCTCGACCTTCCCGTCCGGGTCGATCGCGAGCACCACGTGCGCGTGCATGTCGGAGACCCACCAGCGCCCGTCGCGCCAGCGCGGCCCTTCGAAGAAGGAACCGCCCTCGTAGAGCGTCCGCAGACCGCGATCTGCCATCGCGGAGATCCTACTGAGGTCAGACCTCCGCTTCGCTCGCCAACATCGTGCCGAGCTTTGCCAGCAGCTCGTCGTTCGCGAACGGCTTCGAGATCATCGATCCCGTGTCGATGCGGCGATCCGGGGCGTACGCGGTCATGTACAGCACACGGATCGTGGGCTGGTACTCCTGCACGCGCGCGGCGAGGTCGGCGCCATCCGAGCGTGAGAGCACGAGATCGGTGATCAGGACGTCGTAGCTGCCCTCTTGTGCGAACCCGAGTGCCTCCACGGCCCCGCTCGCCGGCACGACGTCGTAGCCGTTGTCCTCGAGGAGCGTCGTCACGAGGTCGCGCACGACGGGGGCGTCGTCCACGAGCAGGACTCGCGGCCTCGGCGCATCCGAGTCGCCGTCCTCGACCGGCTGCGTCACAGCCGGCAAGAAGATCCGGAACGTCGTCCCGAGCCCGGGCTTACTCTCCACCTCGATCTCGCCACGGCTCTGCTTGACGATGCCGTAGACGCTTGGCAGGCCGAGACCGGTCCCCTCACCAACGCCCTTGGTCGTGAAGAACGGCTCGAAGATTCGCTCGCGGATCTCGTCCGTCATCCCGAGACCGGTGTCGGCGACCGTCAAGCGGACGTACCGCCCTGGCAGGAGCTCGCTGGAGTCGCCGAGCGCGCCGGCGTCGAGCTCGACGGCCGCGGTCGCAATGGTGAGCCTGCCGCCCGTCGGCATCGCGTCGCGAGCGTTGAGTGCGAGGTTGAACAGCACCTGCTGGATCTGCGTCGGATCGGCGCGGAGTGACGGCAGCGACGGCTCGGGCTCCGAGACGATCTCGATCTGCTCTCCGAGCAAGCGCTCCAGCATCGAGAGCGTCTCTGCGACGAGGTCGTTGAGGTCGAGCTCGCGCGCCTGCAGCGTCTGCCGGCGCCCGAACGCGAGCAGCTGCTTCGTCAACGATGCAGCGCGCTGCCCGCTCTGCTCGATGCGGTCGAGGTATTCCGCCACGCGGCTGTCGTCCGGCACGTCGCCCCGCGCGAGGCCCGCGTAGCCGAGCACGCCCATCAGCAGGTTGTTGAAGTCATGTGCGATGCCGGCGGAGAGCTGGCCGACGGCTTCCATCTTCTGCGCTTGCCGAAGCTGGTCTTCGGCGACGCGCCGCTCGCTGACGTCCTGTGCCATCGTCAGGGCGAACTTCGGCTTGCCGTCGCCGTCGCGGATCAGCGAGACCGCGCTGTCGACCCAGACGACGCCGCCGTCGGTTCGGAAGTACCGCGCTTCGTGCCGGTACGAGTCGATCTCGCCGCGGGCGAGTCGTCCGAAGTTTTCCATCATCTCCGCGATGTCGTCCGGATGCGCGATCTCCGTCACCGGATTGTCGCCAAGCGACGACGCTCCGGTGATCTCGAGCATGGCCGGATTCGCGTCGACGAGCGCGCCTTTGAGATTCAGAAGTCCGATCCCGATCGGGGCGCCGTTGTAGATCGCCTCGAGCCGGCTCAGCGCTTCGTACTCAGCTGCGCGCGTCAGTGCCGACGAAAGCACGAGCGCGACGAGTCCGATCACCTGGCGATCGTCTTCGCCCAAGCGGCGCGCCCGCTCGGAGTTGAGGACGTTGATCGTCCCCACGGTCTTGTCCCCTTGGTAGAGCGGGGCAGTGACGATCGAGCCATCGCCGAATTCTTCGAGCGCAGGCCAGTCTTCGATCAGAGGCGCAAAGTTCTCAATCAGCGTCGCGCGACCGTCGCTCAGCGAATCCTTAGAGATCGTCGACTCCGACGCCGGCCGCCGGAAGCCGACGTACGACGCGCTCAAGCCGACCGCTGCGCGGACGACGAGCTCGTCGCCCTCGAGCAGGTTCACGGCGGCCCCTTCGGCGCCGATCACCTCGAGGGCTCGTTCGGCGACGAGCTTCGAAACTGCGTCGACGTCGAAACCGGCCGCGATCGCATCCGTCTGAGTCTCGATGAGTCGCGCAAGCCTCTGCGAATGCTCCTGGAGCGCGAGCTCCGCGAGCTTGCGCTGCGTGATGTCCTGGACCATGTCGATCGCGAAGAGCGGTTCGCCCTCGCCGTCACGAACGAGGCTCAACGATGCGTCCGTCCAGACGACGTTTCCGTTTGCGTTGACGATCCGTCCCTCGATGTTGTACGAGTCGCCCCCGCGCTCGCCCGAGACGAGCTCGAGGAACTTCTCGACGGCTTCCTCGCGATCGTCTTCGTGGACGTAGTCGCGCATCGGCATGCGCGCAAGCGCCTCGGAGTCGTAGCCGGTTAGCGTGCGCCACGGGTCGTTGGCCTGCACGACCTTGCCGGCCCGGCTGAGGATGCCGATCGGAATCGGCGCGTTGCGGAAGATCGTCTCGAACTGCGCGAGCGCCTCGACGTGCCGGCGCTCAGCTTCGACCTCGGCGCTACTGCTCAAGGCAGCCGAGAGAACGATCGAGAGCAGGTCGAGCGTGCGAACGTCCTCTTGGTCGATCGGCTCCTCGTGGCTCGTCCTGGCGGCAAGAATCGCTCCGATCGGCTTCGCTCCCTGGTGCAGCGGAACCGCGGCGAACGAGGTGATGCCCAAGCGTTCGATGAGCGACGTGTAAACGCGCGGGTCGTTCACATCCGTGACGAGGACGGGCCGGCGGAGCTCGATTGCATCGCTGACGACGCTCTCGCCGAGCGGGATCCGGATCTCGTCCGCCGGCGCAGCAGGGCCGCTGCGGGCGCTGCCGACTAGCTCGTCACCTTCCAGCAGGAGGACGCCGACAACGTCGGCTCCGATCAGCTCGCATGAACGCTCGGTAACGAGCTGCATCGCCGCCTCGCGATCGAGTCCGAGCGAGGCAACCTCCGCCTGCGTCTCGGCGATCGCGGAGAGCCGTTGGTTCGACTCGGCGAGGGCCAGGTCGGCCTGCTTTCGCTCGGTGACGTTCTGCGCCATCCCGAGGACGTACAACGGAGTCCCCTCCGCGTCGCGCACGAGCGCCATCGCGCCGTCTACCCAAACGAGGCCGCGCGTCTTGTGGAAGAACCGCGCTTCGATCCGGCACTTGTCGGCCTCGTACTCGCCCGTCACGAGCCGGAAGAAGCGTCGCGCAACCTCGCCGACGTCTTCGGGATGCGTGAAGTCGGAGACGTAGAGGTTCTCGTATTCCTCGAGCGAATAGCCGTAGACGTCCTCCATCGCCGGGTTCGCTGCGACGATTCGCCCTTCGAGGCTGATGATCTCGATCCCGATCGGCGAGGTTCCCCACGCCGCCTCGAACTGCGAAAGCGCCTCGACGCGGCGCTGCTCCGCTTCGAGCTCGGCTGCGCGACTGAGCGTCGACGAAAGGACGGCGGCCAAGAGCCCGAGCGTTCGCACCGTGTCGTCGTGCAGGCTTCGATCCCGCGAGGTCGAGCTGGCCAGGATCACGCCGACAGCCCGCTCGCCCTGGAAGAGCGGCACTGCCGCGAGCGACTGCACGCCCATTTGGTCCGCAACCGATCGGCAGAGACGCTCGTCGTTCGCGTCGTTAACGAGGAGCGGCCGTCCGCTCCGAACAACCTCGCCGGCAACGGAGCCGTCGAGCGGAAGCCGAATGGTCGTGTCCGGCGGCAGCTCGGCGCTGCGCGCGTTGGTGACGAGCTCGTCGCCGTCGACGAGGAAGACCGCTGCGACGTCGCTGCCCACAAGCTCGCGCGTGCGATCGGCGACGAGCTGCATCGCGGCATCGACGTCAGGGCCGATCGCCGCAAGCTCCGCCTGCGTCTCCGCGATCCGCGAGAACCGCTCGCTCTGCTCCTTCAGCGCGTCCTCGAAGCGTCTGCGGTCGCTGATGTTCTCGCTGATGACGACGGCGAACTCCGGCTCGCCGTTGGCGTCGCGCACGAGCGCCGTCCTCGACCTCGTCCAGATTTGGTGGCCGTCCTTGTGGAACGTCCGGTGCTCGAGCTCGTACGAGTCGTGATCGCCGCGGAGCATGCGACCGAATTGCCGCGCCGAGTTCGTGACGTCGTCGGGGTGTGTGTGCTCGCTGACGAGCACGCCGCGCTGCTCTTCGATCGACCGCCCCGTGACCTGGACCGACGCCGGGTTGCGGTCAATCCATGCGCCGTCGAGTCCGAGCAGACCGATCGCCACCGGCGAGTGGTTGAAGATCGCCTCGAACCGCGCGAGCGCTTCCACCCGGTGGCGTTCGGCCTCGAGCTCTGCGGCGCGGCTCAAGGCGGCGGAGAGCCCGACGGCGAGGAGATCGAGCGTCTGGACGTCGTCCTCGGAAAGCGGGTGGGCGGAGTCGGCCTTGACGGCAACGACTGTTCCGACAGTCCGGTCGCCGCGACGAAGCGGAACTGCGACCGCCGATCCGATATCCGCAACGTCGAAGACCGTTCTGTAGAGCCGCGGGTCGGTCGGATCGTCGACGACGTGCGCCCTGTTCGCGGCGAGCACCTCGGCCGTGAGCGTTCCCGCCATGGGCATACGTGCCCCGGTCGGGGGAGCGCCTTCGCCACTCGACGCGCCGATTGCGAGCTCTTGGCCTTCGGCGAGCACGACCGCCGCCGCCTGCGCGCCGGTCAGCTCGCGCGATCGTTCGGCGACGAGCGCCATCGCGGCGTCGAGGTCGATGCCGGCGTTCGCGATCTCCGCCTGCGTCTCGGCGATCGTCGTCACACGTCGCGTCTGCTGCTGGAGCTGTAGCTCGGCGAGCTTCTTCTGCGTGATGTCGTGCGCGATCACGAGCACGAACTGCGCCGCTCCGTTCGCGTCGCGAACCATCGAGAGGCTGGAGCGGAGCCAGACGGCGTCGCCGTCAGGCCGCAGGTACCGCGCTTCGATCTGGTACGCATCACGCGCACCCGCGGCGAGCTCGGCCCAGGCTACGGAGGTCGCGCGCTCGTCGTCGGGGTGAACGTACGAACCCGGCGTCAGCTGTCGAAGCTCGTTCTCGGTGCGACCGACGAGTGCGGAAAGCGCATCGTTCACCTCGAGCCAACGGCGATCGAGGCCGAGCATGCCGATCCCGATCGGCGAGCCTCGATAGATCCTCTCGAAGCGCTCGAGCGCGGCCACATGCTCCGCGCGGCTGACCGCTGAGGAGAGAACGACGCTGAGCAGCTCGAGCGTCTGTCGATGCTCCTCAGTGAACTCGGTGGCGGCATCACCTTTGACGGTGAGCGCACCGACCGGATTCTCGCCACGGAAGAACGGAACGCAGATCGAGTGATCGGCGTCGTCGATTCGCGCGCGGCGCTCGGCGATCGCGGCCGCTGGACGCGAGCCCGCGAGCGGACGCTCGTTGCCGAGCATCGCCGCGAACTGACCCGTTGCGCCCCGCGTCACGAGCGTTTCGCCTTCGAGAAGCTCGACGATTGCGCCGCCGGCGCTCGTCATCGTCTGCGCGCGTTCCGCCACGAGACGGAGAACTGCGTCGAGGTCTTGCGGGGCGGTCGCAGCGACTGCGTTTTGTGTGTCGACGACGCGGGCGAGGCGTGCGTTCGCCGCTTGTAGAGCAAGCTCGTCTTGCTTGCGCTCCGTGATGTCTTGGGCCATCAGAATCGCGTGCAGCGGTTGACCCGCTGCATCCTTGACGAGCGAAAGCTGCGCATTCACCCACACGGCGCGCCCAGACTTGTGTCGGAGCTCAATCTCCGCGAGCTCGACCCCGCTTCCGTCCAAGAGGTTCCGGAACTGAGACCGCGACCGCTCCACCTGCTCGCGTGGGCTGAATGCCGTCGCTCGTCGCCCCAAGAGCTCGGCGGGGGTGTGGCCGGTCTGCGCGCACAGAGTCGCATTCACCTCGAGGAACCGGCCGTCGAGACCGAGCACGGCCACGCCTACCGGAGCATTTGCAGTGAGCGCCGCGTACCGGGCTTCAGCAAGAGCCCGCGCCGCACGCACGTCGTCGAGCTCCGCCTCGAGCGCTCGCAGTCGTTCTTCGGTTCCGTTCGGGCCGGTCGACGCCGCGGCCTCGTCGGCCGCCGAGTCACCGGAACGGCCAAGCTCGCTCTCTCCGCGCCGCATACGTCAGATATCGGAATTCCAGGCGACGCGAGGCTCCCCCGGAAAGGCAAGCGACATCCCCGTTACGGGGTAGGCGCGAGCTACTTGCGCGTCAGGAGCTTGCCCGTGGCACTGCCGGCTTCGACCTGCTCGTGCGCTTCGTCAGCCCAGCGAGCGGTCGGAGCCGCTTTGGACTCGTCGTCCTCGAAGCCAAGCGCGGCCTCGGCGCGGGCATGGATCGACTCCGCGGCGTGATCTTCGGTCGGCTGTGACGCCATGCGCGAAGTATCGGCAGGATTTCCGCGGAGTACGTCCCCCGCCTGCGGGATGCACCGGCCCGACCAGGCGTTGCGAAGCGGCTACGGCAGCAAGAGCAACTTGCCGGTCGTTCGACGACTTTCGAGGTCCTCGTGCGCTTGCCGTGCATCCGCCAGCGGATACCGCTCGCCGATCCGCACGTCGAGCTTGCCTTCGCGAATCCAGCCGAAGACTGCGGCAGAACGCTCGAGCAGCTCGTCGCGCGTCGCCGTGTAGTGCACGAGTGAGGGCCGCGTCAGGAAGAGACCTTTGCCCGCGAGCCGCTGACCCTCGACGGCCGGCATCGGGCCGCTCGACGCACCGTACACCACCATGTAGCCGCGCACGCGCAGACTCTCGAGCCCGTCGTCGAATGTTGCTGCGCCGACACCGTCGTAGACGGCCGCAACGCCCGCGCCGTCCGTGAGCTCTTTCGCGCGCGCTGCAAACTCGTCGTAGCCCACGACCTCGTCGGCACCCGCGCCACGCGCGAGCTCGGCCTTCTCACCGCCCGACGTCGTCGCGAGGACGTTCCCGCCTCGAAGCTTCACCATCTGCGTCAGCAGCAAGCCAACGCCGCCCGCGGCCGAATGGACGACGACCCACTCGCCTCCTTGCACGGGATACGTCGACGAGCAGAGGTAATGCGCCGTCATTCCTTGCAGCAACACCGCGGCCGCGATCTCGTCGCTCACGTCGTCGGGAATCGGGACGGCGGCGCGGGCACGAACGATCGCGCGCTCTGCGTAGCTTCCGGGACCGTTCGTCCACCCGACGCGATCTCCGACGCCGATGTCCGTGACTCCCGCGCCGACCTCCGCCACCGTCCCGGCGCCTTCGATCCCTGGGATGCACGGAGCAGGACTTCCGTAACCACCGCCCCGACGCTCGTAGATGTCGCGGAAGTTGACCCCGGCCGCTGCGACGTCGACCAACAGCTCACCCTTGCCAGGCGTCGGATCGGGACGGTCGGTGAACTCGAGCACGTCGGCCGCGCCGTTCTGCTCGATCCAGATCGCCTTCACCGCGCGCATTCTGACTCGTCGGCGCTGCATCGTGTCGGGCGAACGACGGTTTAGGGTGAGCGGATGGCCGACGACGTACCGGCGGGATTCGAGCCGCTACCCCGCACGAGCTCGTTCATCAAGCTGATCGGGCCGGTCTACATGCGTCGCGACCACCGCGGCATCGCGCTCGGCCTGCGCGTGCACGACGGCCATCTCAACAACCGCGGCTGGGTGCACGGCGCGGTCGCGACCGCGTTATTGGACGTCGTGTGCGCGCGGAACATCGCGAGCTTGAGCGACCCTCCCACGCCGGTCGTGACAGCGAGCCTCACCGTCGACTTCATCGCGCCCGCCGGAGACGGCGACTGGATCGAGGCGACGGCAACGGTGACGCGGCTCGGCCGGCGACTCTCGTTCTGTCGCGCTCAGCTGGAAGCGAACGAGCGGACGATCGCGCAGGCGACGGCGGTCTTCGCCGTCGTCACCCCTCTTCCCTAGCGCCGACGTCGATTCGGCCGTCGACACGGCGCACGATGCGAAGCGGCCAGCTGCCGCCTCCGCTCGCTGGCACGTCGAAGCTGAGCGGCGCCTCCGGCAGCGTCCCCTCCACGAAGTCGCGATGCCGTGCGATCGCGGTCCGTACGGCCGGGAGCAAGTCCTGCTCGCGGAACGGCTTCACGACGTAGCCGAAGACGCCGATCTCGATTGCGCGCTCGACCAGGCTGTCGTCTCCGTAGGCGGTCAGCATCACGATCGGAAGCATCCGTTCGGCGAGGATCTGGCGCGCAGCCTCGAGGCCGTCGACCGGCTGCATCTTCACGTCGAGGATCGCGACATCGGGTGAGCGCGTCCGCGCGAGCTCGACCGCCGTAAGTCCGTCCCGCGCCTGCGCACACACCTCAAAGCCCGCGCGCTCGAGCATGGCGCACAGGTCGAGCCTGATGATCGATTCGTCCTCGGCGACGAGAACTCGCACCTTCACCATCTCCGCTCCTTCCGTTCCCGCAACAAAAAAAGCGCCCGGAGCAACGTGCTTCGCTCCGAGGCGCCTAAGCCTCCGTCGGGGCGCCCGTGCGCACCGACCACTGAACTGTAGCCTCAGCGAGCGACGAGCGGGGCCGCGCCGAGATGAAGGCCGCTGTCGATGATCAGCGTTTCGCCTGTCACCTTCGCCGACTCGAGGAACCAGAGCACGAGGTCCGCGACCTCCTCGGGCGACACGACGGTCTTGAGCGGCGTCATCTCTGCGAAGCGGTCGCGCTGGCCTTCGTAGGCGTCGCCGAGGCGGTTGCGCCACCAGCGCGTCTCGACAAAGCCCGGACAGACGGCGTTGACGCGAATCGCCGGCGCGAGCGCGCGTGCGAGCGAGAGCGTCATCGTGTTGAGCGCGCCCTTCGAGGCGGCGTACGCAATCGAGGAACCGATTCCCATCACGCCGGCGATTGACGAGACGTTCACGACCGCTCCGCTTCGTTGCTCGCGCATGGCGCCGACGACTGCGCGGGTCATCTGGAACGAGCCGATCACGTTCACGCCGTAGATGCGCTGGAAGTCGCTCGCGTCGAGCGCATCGAGATCGGCGTGATCCGCGAACGCAGTGACGCCCGCGTTGTTTACGAGGTAGTCGATGCGGCCGAAGCGGTCGACGGTGTCCTTCGCAAGCCGGCGGCAGTCGGCATCGACCGCGACGTCTGCTTGCACGAGGAGCGTCTCGGCGCCTTTCGCCTCGCAGGCGGCCTGCACTTCACGCGCCTCGCCTTCGCTTTGCGAGTAGTTGACGACGACTCGCGCTCCCCGGGCTGCGAGCGCCTCGGCGCAGGCCGCGCCGATGCCGGCGGCCGACCCCGTGACGATCCCGACTGCGCCCTCCACGCGCCGATTATCTACGCGAGCTCGTTTGTGCGCGCCGCCATCTCTCGGTCGCGGTCGGTGATCCCGCCCTCGTGATGGGTCGTCCAGCGGACGACGACGCGCTTGTATCTGAGATCGAGGTCGGGATGATGGTTTTCCTCGTCCGCGGCCTGCGCGACGCGTGTGACGAACTCGACGCCGTCGCGATAGCTGTCGAAGCTGAACTCTCGTTCGAGCGCTCCGTCTACTTCGGTCCAACCCTCCGGAACAGTCATGCCTGGAGTATGGACCTGCCACTAGGATCCGCGCGTGGCAGTCCCGGAGCTTCACGTCGACTGTGCAGCGCCCGCAGAGACGCTCTTCGAGCGCTCGCGCAAGCCCCAACCGGCGGTCGAGTACGCGTGCGAGTACGTGTTCCGCCCGCTTGCGCACCTCGTCGTCCTGGCCTTGTTGCCGCTTCGCGTCGCGCCGCCGCTCGTCGTCGCGGCCGGCACGGCGTCGGGCATCCTCGCCGCTGCCGAGCTCGGGCGCGGCCACCTGCTCACGAGCGCGCTCCTGCTCCAGCTGAAGACGGTGCTCGACAACGCGGATGGCCAGCTCGCCCGCGCAAGCGGCCGAGTTACCGTGCTCGGCCGGTATCTCGACTCGGAGGCCGACCTCGTCGTCGGCGCCGCCCTCTGGGCAAGTATCGGGTTCCGAACCGATTCGCCACTTGCCGCCGTAATGGGATTCGTGGCGATGACCCTGATCGTCTCGGCGAACTTCAACCTGAAGCACCTCTACCGCCTCGCTCACGGCGAGCCGGCCGAGACCATGCCGCTGCCCGACAGCCGAGCAACGGCCGCGCTCGCGCGGATCTACGCACTCGTCTATGCGCCGCAGGATCGGGCCGCCGAGCGATTCGCCGCGTGGCGGATCCGCAGGCTCGGCACCTCAGCCGAGCGCTACCACGACCGCGCCACGATCGCTGTCGTCGCCAATTTCGGCCTCTCGACGCAGCTGCTCGCGCTCGGACTCTTCGTCGCGACGGGCCACCCACTTGCGTTCTTGTTCGTCCTCCTCGCCGAGACGCTCGTGCTCGTCGCGCTCGAGTCGAGGCGAGGACATCTCTCTCGTTCGACAAGGAGGAGCTCGTGGAGCTGACCGAGCCGGAGAACGTCGTCGAGCTGCCATGCGGGCAACCGTGGTCCCGCGGCGTGCCGCGCGAGATCGGCACCGACGACTGGCTGCGTTATCGCAACTACGTGGCCGAGATCTTCGAAGCGTTCGGCATGGACCTCGATACGCCCGGCACGCGCGAGACGCCGGACCGGTTCCTCCGTGCGCTGCAGGATGCGACCGCCGGCTACGAAGGCGACCCGAAGCTCCTGACGTCGTTCCCAGCGGAGGGCAATCCGGCGGCGTTCGCTGCGCCGCCGCAAATCGTCGAAGGGCCGATCGCCTTCCACGCACTCTGCGAGCACCACGCGTTGCCGTTCTTCGGGTTCGCGTACGTCGGCTACGTCGCGGACCGGCAGATCATCGGCATCTCGAAGCTGACACGCCTCGTGCGGTTGTACGCGCGCCGCTTCACCGTGCAGGAGCGCCTCGGCGAGCAGATTGCCGACACGCTCCAAGAGCTCGTCGCGCCCCGCGGTGTCGCCGTGCATCTGCAAGCGGAGCATCTCTGCACGCACATGCGCGGCGTCGAAGAGCCGTCCTCCACCATCACGACACACTGGCGCGGCGCATTCGCCGAAGCCGAGCTGCGGCGCGAGTTCCTCGCCGAGGTGCACGCACAAGCGCGCACGCAGTAGTGGCCGACGTCGCCCTCATTTGCGGAGCGGGCGGTGCACTGGGAGCGGCCCTCGTGGATGCATTCGCGACGCGAGGCGACACGGTCGTCGGCGTCGACCGAGCGGGCGCCGGCGACGAGCGCGCCAGGTGGGAGAAGGCCGATCTGACGTCACCCGACGAGGTCGAAGCTCTCTGGGACCGACTCGCCGCCGACGGGCAGAGACCGCGCTGGGTCATCAACGCCGTCGGTGGCTTTCGGAGCGGCACCGTCGCCGCGGCCGAGCCGGACGAGTATCGCTTCGTACACGACCTGAATCTCGGAACGGCGCTCTGGTCGTGCCGCGCGGCGGCGCGACGATTGCCCGAAGGCGCGGCGATCCTGAACATCTCGTCGCGTGCTGCGGTGACGGGCAGCGCCGGCGCCGCCGCGTACGCCGTGACGAAAGCAGCCGTGATTCGGCTCACGGAAGTGCTCGCGGCCGAGCTTGCGGGACAGCGCGTGCGCGTCAACGCGGTCCTGCCGTCGGTGATCGACACACCCCAGAATCGCGCCGCGCTCTCCGAGGAGCGGCTGCGCGTCGCGGTTCCGCCGGAGCAGATCGCGAGTGTGATCGCGTTTCTCTGCAGCGACGCGGCCGCCGCGGTCACCGGCGCGTCGGTGCCGGTCTACGGCTGGGCATGAAGCCGCTCGAGCTCCTCTACGAAGACGCCGAGGCGCCATCGTTCGACCTGCCGGACGAGCTGAGTGCGCTGTACGGCGGCCGATTCGGACTGCGGGACTCGCTCCTCTACGCCAACTTCGTGCAGACCGTGGACGGAACCGTCGCCATCACGTCGCTCGAGCAGTCGAATCGGTTGATCAGCGGCGAGAGCGAGGCAGATCGATTCGTGATGGGACTCTTGCGCGCGTGCGCCGACGTTGTCGTGATCGGCTCGGGCACGTTGCGCGCCTCGCCGAACGCGCTCTGGCAGCCGGACCGCGTCTATCCGCCGGCGGCCGACGCATTCGCTGAGCTCCGCCGCCGTCTCGGGCGCCCGGCTTCACCGGATGTCGCGGTCGTC
>JBKPRX010000174.1:0-30962 GCA_046734795.1 Actinomycetota bacterium | reverse complement strand
CCGTCCCTGCGATTACGAGTCGCGCCTTCATCCTTAGCCCGGCAGCACCGGCAGGAGTGGGCTCTTCGTGTTGGCGAAGCCGCTGAACGTCGGCCCTTCGTACGGGAAGACGCTCAGGTCGGTGACGTCGTTCTGGTTGACCCCATCGCCGAGCGGCAGCGGGTGCCCGATCAGCACGCCACCGACAACGCGCTCGGCGATGTCGATGACGTCGTCGGTCAGCCGGCGGCCGTTCGGGAACCCGGCGAGGTCTCCGCCGATCACGCCGAAACGGCTGGCGCTCGCGGCGGGCGTCGGTGGGATCGACAGGTTCAGCCGGAGGAGGTCGGCCTTCACCGTTCCTGTCTGGTTCAGCATCGGCAGGCCCGTGAGCAGCACGTTCACGAGGTCTTGCCGATTCGTGTCCTGGAAGGGACCGAACTGCGGATAGAGCTGCTGCAGCACGGTCGCCAGGATCGGGTTCAAGTAGAACGTCTCGAACTGGCGGTCGTTCACCGGTCGCGACGCGTTCCAGCGGTCCTTCAGCGTGGTCGGGATGATGACCTCGTTGACGAGCGGGTTGCCGAGGCGCGAGACCTGGACCCACGAGTCGTCGTCATCGTCGTCGCCGACCGAGACCGCTTTCCGTTCCGTCGTCGCCCACACGCCGATCGTGTGGTTGCCGCCGTTGTCGAGCTGCGACTTCGGAATCTGCAACGCGATTCCATGGACGCCGTAGCCTGCGAAGAAGTCCTTCCCTCCGCCGGTTGCACCTGTGCCGTTTCGGATCGCGACGAGATCGAAGATCGCGCCGATGTCCGCGAAGAACGCGTCCTCACGCTGGCCTGCGAAGACCGTTGCACCGTCGCTCAAGGTCTGGACGCCCTGCGCGGCGAGTGCGGGATAGTTCGGCGTCGACCGCGGGCCGATGTTGTTCGGCGGTGTCTTCAGGTCGCGGCCGACGACGTCGGCGTGGCCGTTCACGACCTTTGTCACGTTGTACGGCTGCACCGTGTTGCCCAGGAAGAACGGGCCCGGGTCACGCCTGAAGCGGAAGTAGTACGACGTATCCGCTCGTGCGTCGCCGTTCCGGTCGATGTGGATCCCGTACCGGGCCGTCGGGCTAAACGTGTAGTAGTTCGGCCCTGCGGCCGGATCCTCCGCCGGAATCCAGTTCGCGATGATCGTCGCCGTATTCGGCTTGTCGGGCGAGACGAACGCGTAGAGGTCCGTGTTGTCAGCGGCTGGATCCTCCGAGATCAGCGGCGCTTCTCGGTGGCTCGACGCTTGCGCCAGATCGGGACCCGACCCTTGCAGCGCGAGAGACGCTCCGACGGCGGTCGCGGCGGCAACCACCAGGAGGGCGAGCGTCAGCTTTCGCATCCCTGCTCCCTTCTTCGGCGGCTGTGTGGGGGATCGGTGGTGCGGCCGCCGTCCTGGCGCTCATTCGCACGCGTCGTTAGAACGGTTCGAAGAATGCGAAAGGCGGCGATTCGCATCGCCGCCTTCGCGCGAGCACACGAGGGGTCGCGTCAGCCGGAGGTGACCGGCAGCGTCGAGCTCTTCGTGTTGTCGAAGCCGCTGAACGGCGCCGTCTCGTACGGGAACGAGCCGAGGTTCGGCACGTCGTTTGCGTTGACGCCGTCACCGAGCGGCAGCGAATGGCCGATCAGCGCACCGCCGACGACACGCTCGTCGATGTCGACGATGTCGTCAGTGAGCCGTCGTCCGTTCGGGTAGCCGGCGAGGTCGCCGCCGAGCACGCCGAGCCTCGAGACCTGCGCCGCCGGGGTCGGCGGGATCGATAGGTTGAGGCGCAGCAGGTCGGCCTTCGTCGGGCCCGTGTAGTTGAGCATCGGCGACTGCAGGCCGGTCAGCAGCACGTTCACGAGGTCCTGCCGGTTCGTGTCCTGGAACGGGCCGAACTGCGGGTACAGCTTCTGCAGCACGGTCGCGAGGATCGGATTCGTGTAGTAGCGCTCGAACTGCGAGTCGTTCGCAGGCTTCGTCGCGTTCCACTTGTCCTTGAGCTCCGTCGGGATGACGACCTCGTTGATCAGCGGGTTCCCGAGGCGCGAGACCTGCACCCACTGGTTTTTTGCCTTGCCGTGCTCGACCGTCAGCTTCTGACGGTCTGTCGCGGCCCAGACGCCGATCGTGTGGTTGCCGCCGTTGTCGAGCTGCGACTTCGGAATCTGCAGCGCGATCGCGTGCACGCCGTAGCCGGAGAGGAAGTCCTTGCCTCCCCCGGTTGCGCCCGTGCCTTGGCGAATCGCGACGAGATCGAAGATCGCGCCGACGTCTGCGAAGAACGCATCGTCACGCTGACCGGCGAACGTGGTCACGCCGTCGCTCAGGGAGTAGATCCCCTTTGCGGCGAGCGCGGCATAGTTCGGCGTCGAGCGCGGACCGATGTTGTTCGGCGGCGTCTTCAAGTTCGATCCGACGACCGACGAATGACCGCCGGTCACCTTGGTGACCGCGTAGGGCTGTTCCGTGTTTCCGAGGAAGAACTGCCCCGCGTCACGCTTGAACCGGAAGAAGTACGTGGTGTCCGGCTTCGCGTCGCCGTTCCGATCGATGTTGATGCTGTACCGAGCGGATGGGCTGAACGTGTAGTAGTTCGGCCCCGCCGCGGGATCCTCGCCCGGAATCCAGTTGGCGATGATCGTGACGGTGTCCGGCTTGTCCGGCGAGACGAACGCGTACAGATCGGTGTTGTCCGCGCTCGGGTCCTCGGAGATCAGCGGCGCTTCCCGGTGGCTCGACGCCTGCGCGGCGCCGGGGCCCGAGACTCGCAGCGCAAGAGACGCTCCGACGGCGGTCGCTGCCGCAACCGCGAGGAGTGCGAGCGTCAGCTTTCGCATCTCTAGCTCCCTTCTCGGCGGCGATCGGTTGTGTCGGTTGTGGTCGGTTGGAGCCGCCGTTTGCTGGCGCTCATTCGCTCGCGTCCGTGCTGCGGTTCGGCGCTGAACCGATCCGCCGTCTCGCGCGAACCAAGGGCATGAACTGGCCTGGAACCGTGGTACGTTCGAAGGGCGCGAACAGGCGCCGCCGGCCCATGGCACGCGACCTCGCACACCTCTCCGACGAAGCCGTGGTGGCGCTCGTCGCCCGTTCCGACGAGGTCGCACTCGCGGAGCTCTACGACCGGTTCGGCAAGATTTCATGGAGCCTCGCGCTGCGGATCCTCCGCGACGAAGCACTCGCAGAGGACGCGGTTCAAGAGGCGTTCCTCGCCGCGTGGCGCACCGCGTCCCGGTTCATGCCGGAACGCGCGAGCGCCCGCACGTGGCTCCTCACGCTTGTGCACAGACGCGCGGTCGACGTCGTTCGGCGCGAGGAGCGGCGCCGCGGCGAGCCGCTCGACGCGGCGCCCGAGGTCGCCGGCGATGCCGGCGCGGACGCGAGCGCGCTCCTCCGGCTCGAGCGCGAGCGCGTCCAGCGCGCGCTGAAGCAGCTGCCGGACCGCGAGCGCGAGGCGATCGAGCTCGCGTACTACGGCGGCTTCAGCCAGGCCGAGCTTGCGGAGCGGCTCGGCCAACCGCTCGGCACGATCAAGAGTCGTATGTTCACCGGGCTCGCGCGGCTGCGCGAGCTTCTTGCGGAACCTTCGGAGAGTGAGGAATGGCAGACCAGTCCGTCCACGAGCTGAGCGCCGCGTACGCGTTGCACGCGCTCGACGAGCGCGACCGGGCGCGCTACGAAGAGCACCTCGCAATCTGTGAGCGCTGCCGCGAGGACGTCGCTTCGTTCTCCGAGACGGCAGCGGCGCTCGCATACGTGCCGGAGCCGACAGATCCTCCGCCTGCGCTGCGCGATCGGATCCTCGACGCTGCACGCAGCGAGCGGCCGAACGTCGTGCCGCTCCGCGCTCGCGGCCGAGCGCCGATGCAACTACTCGCGGCCGCGACCGCCGTCGCGGCGAGCCTCGCGATCGGCTTCGGGGTCTGGTCGAACAGCCTTCACAACCAGCTCGACAACGAGCGGGGCCGGTTCGCGACCGCGCAGACGATCCTCGAGATGGCGGCGGACCCGACCACGAAGCGGATCGCGCTGGCGGGCGCCGACGGGACACTCATGGTCACCGGCGACCGCCGAGCTGCGCTCGTCGTGAACGAGCTGAAGCCTGCCCCGGAAGGCAAGACGTACGAAGCCTGGGTGATCGCCGACGGAAAGCCGCTGCGAGCGGGGCTGTTCGACGGCGGCGACGAGAACGCGGTTGCGCTGCAGCGGCCGGTACCTCGAGGCGCCGCGGTGGCCGTCACCGTCGAGCGGAGCGGCGGCGTCGACGCACCCACGCGGGCGCCACGAATCGAGGCCCAGGCTTAGGACGACCGGCCCGCGGAAGCGCTAGTTTCAGGGCCGCGTGAGGAAGCGGCGGCGAATCCGGAAGCTGCGCCTGCTGGCGCTGATGCTGATCCTCGCGTTCGTCGCCTTCGCCGCGTTCGTCTTCGGAATCGTCCAAGGGATCCGCCCGCAGCTCGAGACGCTCGACCCGGCCCGGCAGCAGCACGTGCAGGCCGACGGATTCATCTTCGCGAACGACGGCCATACGGTCCTCGCGCGCCTCGTCGGCTCGCAGAGCCGGAAGATCGTCAGCTCGGACGCGATCAACTACACGATGATGCAGGCGATCGTCGCGGCCGAGGACAAGCGGTTCTACGACCATCGCGGCCTCGACCTGCGCGGAATCTCGCGCGCAGTCTGGGCAAACCTCCGCAACAACGCCGTGGTCGAGGGCGGCTCGACGATCACCCAGCAGTTCGTGAAGAACGCGTACGTCTCGTCGCATCGCTCGCTCTCACGGAAGCTCAAGGAGGCGGCGCTCGCCTGGCAGCTCGAGCAGCGCTGGAGCAAGCAGAAGATCTTGACGGCGTACTTGAACACGATCTACTTCGGGAACGGCGCGTACGGCGTCGAGCGCGCCGCGCGGACGTACTTCGGCCACAAGGCGAAGAAGCTGACGTGGGCGGAGGCCGCGCTCCTCGCGGGTATCCCCGAGGATCCGAGCCGTTACGACCCGATCGCGAACCCGGGGCAGGCTCGCGCGCGACGTGCTGAGGTACTCCGTTTGATGCTCGAGCAGGGACGGATTCCCCGACGTTTCTATCTGCATGCGTTGCAGGCGCCGATGCCGAAGCATCTGCACATCTCGGCAACGCGCGGTCAGGCTCCGTACTTCGCCGAGTACGTGAAGCAGCAGCTGATTCGCACGCTCCACACCGGCTGCGTCTTCGGCGGCGGCCTGCGTGTCGTGACGACGATCGACCTCGACCTGCAACGGCGCGCGCAGGTCGCGATCAAGAAGTGGCTGCCGGATCCGACGGGACCGCAGGCTGCTCTCGTCGCGATCCGTCCGTCGGACGGCGCCGTGCTCGCGATGGTCGGCGGCAACAACTTCAACCGGAGCCAGTTCAACCTTGCGGTGCAGGGTGAGCGGCAACCGGGCTCGGCGTTCAAGCCGTTCGTCCTGACGACCGCGATCCGTGAAGGGATCGCTCCCGAGTCGACCTTCGAGTCGCACCCGGTCGCGATCTACATCGGCGGGCGGTACTGGTCCGTCCACAACTTCGGCGGCGAGTACCAGGGGCCGATCAGCCTCGCGACGGCGACGACCACGTCGGACAACTCCGTCTATGCGCAGCTGACCAAGCTCGTCGGTCCGCGGAAGGTCGTCGAGACCGCGCGCAGGCTCGGCGTGACGAGTCCGTTGCAGCCGTACTTCGCGATCGGCCTCGGCGCCGAACCCGTGAATCCGCTCGAGCTCGCCCGCGCGTACTCGACGCTCGCAAATAACGGGGTGCGCGTCGATTCGCGCCTCTTCGGGAACATGCCGCGCGCCGTCAAGTCCGTCAGCGGCTGCGGAAAGCCGCGGCAGACGAACGACGTGGCGCCGAAGCCCGTGCTCGCACCGGACCAGAGCGCACTCGTCACCTCGCTCTTGGAAGGCGTCGTTCGCTCCGGCACGGGTGTTGCAGCCGCGCTGCCCGACCGTCCGGTCGCCGGCAAGACCGGCACGACTGAGAACTACGGCGACGCCTGGTTCGTCGGCTACACGCCGCAGCTCGCGGTCGCAGTCTGGGTCGGATACCCGACGAAGCTCGTGCCGATGCGAACCGACTTCCACGGCGAGCCGGTCACGGGCGGCACGTACCCGGCGCGCATCTGGAAGAGCTTCGTCGAGTCTGCGCTCCCGACGATGGGGCCGGAGGGGGAGCCGAAGTACTTCCCGTCGCCACCGTTTCTCTCCACCGTCGCGCGGCGCGTCGCGTTCCGACACGGCCAGCTCGAGCTCGACAACGGCTACTGCAGTGACACGACGACGCTCGTCTACTTCTCGTCGGTCGGCCCGACGCACACGGCCGACTGCAAGCCGAACGAAGTGGACGTGCCGCGCGTCGTCGGTCAACGTCTCGCGGTCGCGACCGCGCGGCTGCGCGACCAGCCGCTGACGCCGCAACTCGTCTACAAGCCCGCGGCGCCGAAGCAGCGCGTTGGAGTCGTGCTCGCGCAATACCCGGCGCGCGGGACGCTCTCGTCCTTCGACACGGTGAGGCTCGTCGTCGCAAAGCCGCTCTACGGGCTCGTGCCGAACGTCGTCGGACTCTCGGTCAGGCAGGCCACGCGCCGGCTTCGGGATGTCGATCTCATCGCGACGGTGAACGGCCCGCAGAACGGGATCGTCGTGCAGCAGCTACCTGCGAGTGGTGTCGCGGCCGCGCCGGGAATGCACGTTAGTGTCTTGGCACGGGCCGGCTCACGTAGTGCGAGCCCTGCAGGACGTAACGCCACGGCTTCTCGGTCGCGCGGCTGATCCCGATCCGCGGCGCGGTCGCGACTTCCGGGGTCGAGTCGCGCGCGCGGAGCTCGAACGGCGGCTCGTCGAGCGCAAGACCGTCGTGATCGCGCGTGACGCCGAGCGCCTGACATAGCTTT
The DNA here is from genome assembly GCA_046734795.1 of Actinomycetota bacterium. GTDB lineage: Bacteria > Actinomycetota > Thermoleophilia > Gaiellales > Gaiellaceae > JBKPRX01. The sequence continues at coordinate 24,044 of JBKPRX010000174.1, read as the reverse complement.
CCCGGGCCGGAGCAGAGCGCGCGTTCGGCTTCCACACCGCGGCGCTTCCGCATCCGATCGAGACCGCACGTCGGCTGCAGCGCGCGCACGAGCACGGCTTCGGCGCGACCCGCCACGTCGCACACGAGGTTCAGGCACCAATGGATTCCGTACGAGCGGTAGACGTACGCGTGTCCGGGCGGCCCGAACATCGAGGCGTTGCGCGTCGTGTGCCCGGCAAAGCCGTGGCTCGCCGGATCCTCCTGGTCGTAGGCCTCGACCTCGACGATCACACCGCCGACTCCGTCGACGAGGAGCGTCGCTCCCACGAGCTCGGGCGCGACGAGATGCACGCTGCGCGCGAAGAACTGTCGCGTCAAGTTCGTCACCGCGACTAGAAGAGCTGGTCTGCGTCTTCCTCGCCCGCGGTCTTCGCAAGGACACGGCGAGCGCGCCGCCCGAGGTCGCCGAGATCGACGCGGCCCTGCTCGACCTGCGTGGCCAGCCGTTCCGCAAGGTCGAGTGCCTCCTCGAGCACAGGAACGGCGAGCGCTGCCTCTTCCCCCATGTCCTGCAGGATCGTCCGCTCGGTACGTGACGCGACGATCGGATCCGCAATCCCCTGGACCCACACCCGTGTACGGCGTCCGCCGCCGCGCTCGTCTCCGACGATGGGCTCGAGTGCGTAGATCCGATCGGCGCGCGCGTACTTGCCGAAGCCGAGGAAGACCATGCGCGGCGCGTCAGGCATCAGGGGATTATCGCCGCGCGAAGGTTCTCAAGCGAGAGCTGCGGCAAGCACTTCGACGACCCGTTCTTGATGCGCGGCCTCGAGCCCGGTGTGGAACGGAAGCGCGAACGTCCGACGGCTCGCATCCTCGGCCACCGGACAGAGGCCTTCCGTGAAACCGAAGCGCTCGCGCATGTACTGCTGCAAGTGGATGCACGGCAGGTAGCGCGAGGTCTGCACGCCTTCGCGCTCGAGTGCCGCGATCACGCGCTCGCGGTCGAGCGTCGGATCGAGCTTGACGACGTAGACGAACCACGAGCGCTTGTGCGTCGCGTCGTCGGCGCACGGAACCTCGACGCCGTCGACCTCCGAGAGCAGCTCGGCGTAACGCGCGGCGACGGCTGCGCGCCGCGCGAGGATCTCGTCGAGCTTCTCGAGCTGAGCAATGCCGATCGCAGCATGGACGTCGTCGAGCCGGTAGTTGAACCCGAGCCGCGCATGGTCGAGCCAGCCGCCGCCGTCGGCACGGCCTTGGTTTCGGAGGCTGCGGAGCAGACGCCACTCGTCCTCCGAGTGCGTCGTGACCATGCCACCCTCGCCCGTCGTCATCTGCTTGTTCGGATAGAACGCGAACACGGCCGAAGGGCCCTGCGTTCCGATCGTGCGCCCGTCGTACTGGGCGCCCAGGGCTTCACAGGCGTCCTCGACGAGCGCGAGGCCGTGCCGTTCAGCGAGCTCGCGGAGCGGACCGAGCTCGCACGGGTAGCCGTAGATGTCGACGGCGACGATTGCTTTGGTTCGCTCGGTCATCGCTGCCTCGACGGCCGCCGGATCGAGGTTGAGCGTGCGCGGGTCGATGTCTGCGAAGACCGGCATCGCGCCTTCGTAGAGGAAGCAGTTCGCCGAGGCCGCGAACGAGTACGGCGACGTGATCACCTCGTCGCCCGGCCCGATACCGGCCAGGTGGCAAAGAAGATGCAGACCGGCGGTGCCGCTCGACACAGCAGCCGCGTACGGCGCGCCCACCTTTTCCGCAAAGAGCTCCTCGAAGCGGTCGACCATCGGCCCGAGGGAGAGCCGTCCGGACCGCAGCACGTCGAGCACGAGCTCCTCTTCGCGCTCGTCGAGGTACGGACCGGAAAGCGCGATGGTCTTTGTCGCGGGCTTCACGCTTCGGCGCGCGCCGGCGAGTATTCGAGCCAGTGCGCCCAGCGCTCGCTGCGGCCGCGAACGAGATCGAGATACGCGCTCTGGATCTCCGTCGTCACCGGGCCGCGCGAGCCGATCACGACGTCGTCGATCTCGCGGATCGGCGTCACTTCGGCCGCGGTTCCTGTCATGAAGACCTCGTCCGCGAGATAGAGGTCGGTGCGGATGAGCTGCTTCTGCACGACTTGGTAACCGAGGTCCTGCGCGATCTGGATCACCGTGTCGCGCGTGATGCCGGCCAAGATCGACGTCGCGAGGTCAGGCGTGCAGATGACTCCGTCCTTGACCGTGAACACCGTTTCGCCGGGCCCGTCGGCGATGTAGCCCTCCTGCGTGAGCATGATCCCCTCGTCGTAGCCCGCGCGATGCGCTTCTTGCACCGCGAGCATCGAGTTGAGGTACACACCGGTTGCCTTCGCAGCGTGCGGGATCACGTTCGGACCGATGCGCTGCCACGACGAGATCTTCGCGCGGATGCCGTTCTGCAACGCGTCCTCGCCGAGGTATGCGCCCCAAGGCCAGGACATGATCGCCACGTCGACCGGATTGCCGACTGCCGAGACGCCGAGCTCGCCGAAGCCGTAGAAGGCGATCGGCCGGATGTAGCACTCCGGAATCCCGTTCGCGCCGAGTAGTTCCCACGTCGCCTGCCGCAAGTCGTCCACGGAATACGGAATCTCCATGTGCAGGATCTTCGCGCTCGTATGCAGCCGGTCCATGTGCTCGCGCAGCCGGAAGATCGCCGTGCCCTTCGGGGTCTCGTAGGCGCGGATTCCTTCGAAGACGCCCGTGCCGTAATGCAGGCCATGCGCACCGACGTGGACGGTGGCGTCGTTCCAGTCGACGAGCTCGCCGTTCATCCAGATCTTCTCGGTCTGCTGCATGGGTGGACTCCTTTCGAAGGTCGAGCAATCGTACCCGGCGACGAAGCCGAAACCCCCTAGGCGGCGAGGTCGGCGGCCTCGCCGCGCGTGATGCGGACGAGGTCAGTCGGCGCGATCGCGACCATGTGTCGCTCGGAGCCGCCGCCGACCCAAACGGGGTCGGGCCCAAGGAGTGAGCGGTCGACGAAGACCCGCAGCGTCGCGGGCACGCCGATCGGCGAGACGCCGCCCGGATCGACCCCGGTCGCGGCAGTCACCTCCGCCGCGGTCGCAACGCGAGCCGCAGTGGCGCCAGCCGCATTCGCGACGCGATCGCCGTCGGCGCGCCGGTCACCCGGCACCAGCGCGAGCACGGGCCGGTCGTCGCAGACGAAGACGAGCGACTTGACGATGCGATTCGGCTCGCAGCCGGCGGCCGCCGCTGCCTCGACGGCCGTCCGCGTCGGCTCCACGAACTCCTCCAGACGCGCGTCGACGGCGGCCGCTTGCAGGGCCTGCGCCACCCGTTCGACTGCCTCGGGCCAGTCCACGGACGAAGTATGCGAAACCCGCTGGGTCCGTTTCGCGTTCTTGTCTCGGAAGAGGGCGAGCGAAGGGAGACGGTCGTGGACACCAGGGTGCGGCGCGCGCAAACCGAGGTGCTCTTTCGTGATGTCAACGAGCGCATCGCCGAGAGTGCGGAGCGCTTCGGCTCGGAGCACGCGGAGTTCGTGTGCGAATGCTCGGATGCGGATTGCGCGTCTCGGGTCGAGACGCGGCTCGAGGAGTACGACGAGGTCCGGAGCGACGCCACGCATTTCTTGATCGTCGCCGGTCACGAGGACCCGGACATCGAGCGCGTCGTGGAACGGCGCGGCGGCCGGGCGGTGATCGAGAAGTTCGAGGCGGTCGTGCGTCAGATCGTTCAGCGCTCGAATCCGCGGCCGGCGTAGGCTCGATCCAGCACAGCTTGCGCTAGACGTACGTGTATCCGAGCGTCGCGATGTTCCTGACGTCGGCCTCCGTGTACGTCCACGGATCCATGACTGCGTCGGCGCCGGTGAGCGGCGGGTTCTGCTTGTTGCCGGCCGCGCTGTTGTACCAGACCCACCAGAGCCGATCGAGGTTCGCGTGGTGGAGCCAGAACACAGGATCCGCCGGCGACACCGAAGCGTCGGACATCGTGCCGCCGACCCAGATATGCACCGATCCATGGATGCCGTTGATCGGGCCCGTGAAGCTTCCGTAGCTCGTCTGCGTCATCGCCGAGGACACGCCTGACGCGATCGCGGACAGGTTGCCGTCCGGTCCGGGCGCGCGGATGACGTTGATCGTCCGCGTCGGCGTCTTCACCGTCGGCAGCACGCCGGCAAGCCACGCTGGGAAATGCTGTTCCTCCGGCTTCGACCAATCCCAGTACGGGATGCAGACGTCGGGGTGGTAGTTGTGCAGCGCCTCCTCGAAGAGGTAGAGGAATACGCGATGCCACGGTAAGAGGCGCGCGTTCGTGTGCTGCATGTGCATCTCCGAGTGGATGTCGACGAGCTGGCCGAGCGTTCCATCGGCGTTGACCATGTCGAATGCGCAGAGATAGCGAGACCGCTCGTTCGCCGTCAGCGTCGACTGATCCTTGCGACGGCAGAGCCGAGGAAAGAGCCACTCGAGGTCCTTGATGTTCAGGAACCGCCGGTTCGCCTGCACCATCTTCGCGAACGTCATCGAGCGCGCAAGGATCGGCAGGTTGCGCTCGAGCACGAGCTCGTGCGCGTCTTCGCGCATGCCGTGCTCGACCGGCGTCGGCTTCTTCCGCGTCGTTCGCCTCGCGCTCGCGGCCTTCTTCCTCGACGCAGCGGCGGTCTTCGTCCTCGGTCTCGCCATCGCTAGATCTCCTTGTCGCTAGTGGTCGTGGTCGTCGTCCATTTCGGGCGGCGGCTCCGGATAACCGCTGAGCGCGAACCAGGGACCGCACGCACGCGGCAGCTCGGCCGACAAAACGTGCGCGATGTACCAGAGGACGAGATCGGCGTTCTGGACGCTCTCGTTGTTGTCGTAGACCGCAGGAACGCTCCCGGCTGTCCCCGGTGTCCCATCGCCTGCACCGCCGGCGGCGCTCCAGCCCTCGACGTCCTTGTACGCAAGCGCCCACAGCTCGCCGTCGTCGAACTCGCCCGGCCGGATGAGCACGCCGCGATCTTGCGTCGCGTCGACCACACGCCACTCGTAGTTGCCGGTGGCTGCCGGTTTGTGGCCTCCTTCACGCGAGACGTTCGACCAACGTCCTGACGATCCGCGTCGCTGGAACGAGTCGTGCGGCGACCCGCCGACATCGAGATCGATGCGGAACGGGATGTGGTAGACGTGCTTCCCCTGGTTCTCCTCGCCCGGGCCCTGGATCACGATTCGCGACGCCCATTGCCCGTCGCTGTGGAACCGGATCACGTGCTCGTAGAGGTAGTCGTCGCTGTAGAGGTCGTAGCTCGCCTTCAGGTCGAAACCGTGCATGATCGAGCGGCGCTCGATCCTCCGCGACGTGCTGCGGAGCTCGTCCGTGAACGGTCCGAACGCATCGCCGGCGTAGTTCACGTACACGAACGGAACCGCGATGTCGTGCAGGACGCGCACGCCCATGTACTCGCACGGCCCGACGACGAGCCCGCTCGACGTCGACCACTTGTACTCGACCTTCCAGTTGTGATCGGTGATGGTCGGCATCGCTCATGCTCCCCGGACGAGGTCGGCTTCGTTCAAGACGTCGACGACCTGCGCGTCGGTGAGATCGACCACGACGTAACGCCGCTCCGAGCTCGTCGGCCGCAAGAACACAATTGCGTGCCGGTGAGCTGACGTGTCTCCGGGCGGGAAGTAGAGCCGCGTCAGCGGATCCATCTTGCGACGGCGCAAGAACGCCTTCGTTCGCTCGTCTGCAGCGGCCAGGTCCTCCGCCTTCTTACGCTCGCGGTCCGAGAGCTGGAACGTCGCGGGCGTCTCGTGGACGCCCACGACGCCTTTCGGCCCGACGAGCGCGACGAGCGTCCGCCCGCGCGCGTGGTCGTGGACGCCCACGATCGTGCGATCGCCTGCCCCGCGTCCGCGTTCGGGTTCGACGACGACGACCTCACCGCCGCTTTCGAGCACGGCACTGAGGGTCGAATCGGCGCGCGCGAGACGCACGGCCTCGGCCTTGGTCGGTGGTTTTCGCTGAGCCATCTCGAGCCGCCTACTGGAGGTGCACCCAGCGGGCTTCCGACGGGATGCCCTGGTCGTTGATGACGAACAGCATGTAGTAGCCCTGCGGCGCCATCGCGTGCGGGTTGCCGGCGGCAGGCGCAGTGAGAGTGACCTTGTGGCTGTGACCGTGATGGTGGACGCACGGCATCCGCAACACGCGCTGCTCTCCGTCGGTTTGGTGCGTGATCGCCATCGGCCGTACGAGAACCGCGCGATCGATCGACGACGCTTGCGGTGACGTGATCGTGAAGCTCTGGCCGCGCATGATCGTGGCCGGAGCGCCGGAGATCGTCGGCCGCGGCTGGAACATGTACGGCGGGTCGAAGATCTCGATCGACGAGTTGTTCCAGCCGGCCATCATCACGCGCCCGCTCGGCAAGAGGATCGAGACCGAGTGGTAGTCGCGGATCGACGGCAACGCCGCCATCGGAGCCCATGTGCCGGCGTCGGGGTCGTACATCGTGCAGGGCGAGTTCGGCGTTTGGATGCCGCCGCTGACGAAGACCTTCCCGTCCGGCAGGAGCACGGCGCTGCAGAGGCTCCGGTGCTGGCCGTCCGGGAACGCGATCGCGCCGCTCCAGGCCGAGCCCGGCGAGAGCACCGTCGCGTCCATCACCTCGTAGGTGTTGTTCGTCGCGTTGTCGACACCCCCCATCACGACGACGCGGACGTACGGCGGCGCCTGCGAGTAGAGGAGGACCGACATGCCCTTTGCGCGGTTGACGATCGCGGGCGCGATCGGTGTCCAGGTCCCGATGTCCGGACCCGTCAGCGCAAAGTACGCCGACGTGTTGTCGGGCGTCGCGAAGCCGCCTGCGCCGGCGGTTCCCCACCCGGTGCGCGAGTAGAAGACGACGCCACTCGGCAGCACGTGCAGGCCCGGGTAGAGATTCGGAAAATGGCGCGTGTCGCCGGAGACGACCGGCGTAAAGCTGTCGGTCGCCGCGTCGTAGATGTCCATCTGGCCATTGCTGTTGCCGCAGGTGACGAGCACGCGATGGTCGTCGAGCACGGTCGCAGTCGGATACCACTTCGACTCCGACATCTGCGTCGCGGTCTGCGTCCACGTCTTCGCAACCGGATCGAAGCGGTAGCCCCAGTGCGCAACCGGGTTCGGCCCGTAACCGCCGCCGCCGACACACAGCAGCTGGCCGTCAGAAAGGAAAACGTGATGCCCGCAGAGCTGCGAGTACCCCGGCTGGTTGGCCGGGTTCTCGTAGGTCGCCGGCGTCGTGTTGGTCGGATCCCAGAGGAGCGTCGTCTCGTCGGCGGTGATGAAGAGGACTTTGCCGGTGTGACAGAGCGCGGCGTGCACGACGCCTGCGTAGCCGCCGGGTCCGCGGCGCGGAATCTGCTGCGGAAACGCCGACCACCGGCCGTAGTGGAGGTGGCTGAAGAGGTCCCAGAGCCGGTCGAGGATCTTGTCTGGGATGATCCGGAGCTTCTCGATCTCGCTGATGTTGCGGAAACCGAGTGGGAACGTCTCGTCTCGCGCGTCGAGCAGACGTTGCGCAATCTTCGGCTCGAGGAGCGGCTCGGGCTCGTCCATCACCATCGGATCCTCGGGACCCGGGCCGTGCGCCATCCCATGGCCCATCCCGCCCTGTTCGCCCGGGAGCGCGGGCGGCCGGTCGTGCAGCAGATCTTCCGAGATCGCCGCGTTGTTGATGAACGTCAGGATGCGGCGATGCGCGGCGGGGTCGAGTCCGTTCTTGCCCCCGTTTCTGCCTCCGTTCTTGTCCTTGTCGTGGGCGACTGCTTTGTCGTGTGCGACGTCTTTCTTGTGCGCCTCGTCTTTTGCGCGTTCCTTTGCCGGTACGGCTGGCATGGACGGCGCCCCCTTCTCTTTGGCGATGACAACTGCATGACGCCGCAGCGCGCTTTGTTCTGACCCGGCCTCCTCTCGACTCAGACGATCTTGATCTTCCCGGGCATCGCTGCACCGTGGATGCCGCACTCGTAGTTGATCTCGGCGCCCGCCATGCCGTTGATCGTCACTGGCACCGACTTCGGCACAGGTGACACGGCGTCGAAGTCACCGCCGCCGTTGTTGATCGTGATCCCCGGTGCGCCCATCGTCGTCGACGTCGTCTTGACGGTGTGTGGCGTCTCCTCGAAGTCGAACGTCAGCGTCCCGCCGGACGGGACCTCGATGAAGTTCGGCGTGAACGCGAAGTTCTTCACCACGACCGTGGCCGGAACCGCTTCCTCTGGGCACGGCTCGCCGCGCGGAAGTCCGAACGCGAGCTGGCCGCCCTGCACGATCAGGAGCGAGCCCATCATCCCGTCGTCCATGTGATTGAGGACATGGCAGTGCATGTGCCACTCGCCGAGCGACGTCGCGTCGGGCGGCCTCAGCGAGCCCATGAATGAGCCCTGGTTGATCGTGAAGCCGAACGAGTTCGCGGGACCGAAGATGCGCGTGTCCTCGAACTGCGACACAGCCGTGACCTGCGGGCTCCCTTGGATCGCGCCCGGGTTGTTTCCGTCCGGCCCCGGGATCGTCCAGCGGTGTCCGTGCAAATGGAAGGTGTGGAACATCAGGTCGTTCATCCCGACGACGCCGAACTTCATCTTCGACTGCAGTCCCGCGAGCAACGTCGGCGTGTTGCCGAGGTACTTGCGGCCGTTGATCGTCATGCCGCTGCCTGACATCTCGTGGTAGAGCTGGAGGTACAGCGCGTTCTTCGGCGGCTCGACGTAGAACCGCAGGCAGAAGCGCGCGATCACGTCGAGCTTCGCGTCGAGCTCGAGGATCATGTCGCCGCGACGGATCGCACGCTCGAACACAGGCGCTTCCTTGTCCACCTTCGCGGCCTTGCCCTTGGCCGCAGGGCGGTCCTTCTTCTCGTCTTTCTCGTCCTTCTCGTCCTTCGGCGCCTTGTCGCCCGTCATGTCCATCGCCATGTGCTCGACGTTCTCGAGCTCCATGGGATCGACGTGCGCGAGGCCGAGCCCCTCGAAGTCGTGCGGCAGCAACGGCGTCTTTTCGAGCGGGAACGGGAAGCAGCGGAACCTGAAGAGGCTGCCGTTCGGTTGGCCGCCCGGCAGGTCTTGCTGGATCACGTCGTCGGGGTCCTGCTCGTTATGGATGACGATGATCCCGATCGCCCCGAGCATCACGTTCTCCATGTCGCAGAACGAGTGATCGTGGTAGAGCCACACGCCCGCGGTCGTCGGCCAGCGGAACGTGTTCCAGAAGTACGTGAACGTTCCGCCGGGCGGCACGCGGTCGGCTTTCTTGTTGCCGGTGACGCCGACCTGCGCCCAGAGCGCCGCCTCGCCGCCCACCGGCTGGGTCGGGTCCGGCGGCGCCAGTGGAAACGCGCCGTCGTACTTCGGGTCGAAGACGAAGCCGTGCGGATGCAAGCTGTGCGCGCGCGCTTTCGGCGCTTTCGTCGCGCGGAAGTCCTTGTTGCGGAAGTGGACGATGACGCGATCGCCGACCTTGCATTCGATCACCGGCCCGGGGATCGTGCCCATGGTTCCGTTGTCCGTCGGATCGGGTTCGTTGATGTCCCACGGATTGACCTTGCGGTCGTCGGGCGCAGCCCAGTTCGGCGTGTAGCGGCGCAAGATCAGCGCGTCCTCGCCGAGCGGCTTGAACATCGTGCGCGTTCGCGTGACGCCTGTCTCCGGCGACGCAATCGTCTTCGCAACCGGGGCGGTACCGCCCGGAAGCTGCGCCATCGTGCGACCGGTCAGCCGGTCGATGTTGTTCGGCGCGACGTCCCAAGCTCGGTTCTCGAGCTGGATCCAAAACTCGACATCTGCCATCGAGATCCCCCTCTAGGCGAAGCGGCGTTCGAGAAAGAGCGCGCTGGGAGAGGGTCGCTCGTCGCCTGAGGTTGCCGGGCGAAGCAAACGAGTCGAGCTCGCGCCGCAGAAGAGAACCTCTCCATGTTCCTCCTTGCGCTTCGTTCGATCCTCCCGCTGCTCGCGACGCGTGTCAACCATCCGATCGGACGGGAGGGTGACGTGTCGTTACGCGAGCGAGATGAAGCGCGCTTCGTCGAGGCCTTCCGCCTCGACGAGCGTCTCGACCAAACCATCGGGTGGTGGTGAATCGAGCGACAGAGCCATCACTGCTTTGCCACCTTGGCGTGTGCGCGAGACGGCCATGTTCGCGATGTTCACCTTCGATTGCCCGAAGAGCGTGCCGACTCGGCCGATCACACCGGGCACGTCGTCGTAGCGCGCGAGCACGAAGAGCGGCGCAAGCTCCATCTCGATCTCGTAGCCAAGTGCACTCACGAGCCATTGGCGATGCTCGTCGCCGAGCGTCGTTCCTTCCACGGCGTAGCGGTCGCTCCCGCGGCGAGCCTCGACGCGCACGAGGTTCGTGAAGTTGCCGCGCGTGCGGCGTTGCTCTTCGCGCACTTCCATTCCTCGCTCCGCAGCGATCACGGGCGCGTTCACGTAGTTCACGGGCTGGTCGCCGCGGCCTTCGAACGCGCCGTTCAACGCAGCGACGGTCAGTAGGCGCGTGTCGTACGCCGCGAGATCGCCCGAGTACGTGAGCACGAGCTCCTCTGCGAGTCCGTCTGAGAGCTCGAGTGCGAGACGGCCGAGCTTTGCGGCGAGCGGAATGTACGGGCCGAGGATCTCGAGATCGTCCGGGCCGACGACCGGAATGTTCACCGCGTTCGAGACGAGGCCGCCGTCGAGAGCCGCCGCGACTTGTTCGGCGATGATCTCGCCCGCGCGGTCCTGCGCTTCGTCCGTCGATGCTGCGAGATGTGGTGTGACGACGACGTTGTCGTGCTCGAGGAGCGGGCCCGAATAGGGCTCGGCCGAGAAGACGTCGAGCGCGGCGGCGCCGACCCGGCCCGACTGAAGCGCTTCGAGCAGCGCGTCCTCGTCGATCAGCTCCCCGCGTGCGGCGTTGACGAGCCGAACACCCTCGCGCATCTGCGCGAACGCGCCGGCGCCGATCGAATGGCGCGTCTCGTCCGTCAAGGGCGAGTGCAACGTGAGGAAATCGGCGACCGCATAGAGGTCCGCGGGGGTGTCGACGCGCTCGACACCGAGCTCGCGGAAGCGATCTGCTCCGACGTACGGGTCGTACGCGACCACGCGCATGCCGAGTCCGACGGCGCGCCGTGCGACTTGCTGGCCGATGCGGCCGAAGCCGAGGACGCCGAGCGTCTTCTCTGCGAGCTCGACGCCGCCCCACTTGCTTCGTTCCCAACGGCCGTCCTTGAGCGCCGCGTGCGCCTGCGGGATGTTGCGCGCGAGCGCGACGAGCAAGCCGATCGTGTGCTCTGCGGCGGAGACGACCGTCGACTCCGGCGCATTCGCGACGACGATCCCACGCCGGGTCGCCGCAGCGACGTCGACGTTGTCGACCCCGACGCCCGCGCGGCCGATCACCTTCAGTCGCGTCGCACGCTCGATCACATCAGCGGTGAACTTCGTCGCCGATCGAATGACAATGCCGTCGAACTCGCCGACGATCTCGTCGATCGGTGAGTCCTTGTCGACGACAACGTCGAAACGTTCCTTGAGTAACGCAATCCCGCGCTCCGCGATCTCCTCGCGGATGAGGACGCGCTGACGGTCCATTCAGATAGTCGCGTGCTCGAAGGCTTCGAGCGCTGCGGTCACGGCGACGCCGCGCTCGATGTCTGCGCCGAGCTCAGCAAGCACGAGCTCGATCGCGGCGAGCGCGGTCGTGATGTCGAACACGTCGACGTAGCCGATGTGGCCGATTCGGAAGATCTTTCCCTTGAGATCGCCCTGCCCGCCGATCAGTTGGATGCCGAACCGGTCACGGAGAGTGAGCAAGAGCTCGGCGACGTCGGCGCCGTCCGGACCGCGCACGGCTGTGACGACGGCCGAGCGATCCTCGTCGGGCGAGAAGAGCTCGAGCCCCATCGCCTTCACGCCTGCGCGGCACGCGCGCCCGAGGCGAACGTGGCGGTCGAAAGCGCTCTCGAGTCCCTCGTCCAGCAAGAGGCCGAGTGCGACGTCCATACCCGCGACGAGCGAGACGGCGGGCGTGAACGGCGCGTCGAGCTTTGCCTGCGCCTTGCGAGTGCGCTCCCAGTCGAAGTAGAAGCGGGGCGCATTGCCGACAGCTGCGAACGCAGCCTCCGAGACGGCGGCAAGGCCAAGGCCGGGCGGCGTCATCAGCGCCTTCTGAGAGCCGGAGACGACGACGTCGAGCCCCCACTCGTCGGTCTCGAGCGGAACAGCGCCGAGGCTCGACACCGCGTCGACGACGACGAGCGCGCCGGCTTCCTTCGCAACGGCGGCGAGCGCCTCTGCGTCGGCGACGACGCCGGTCGAAGTCTCTGAATGGACGAAGTACACGGCCTTCACGTCGCCCGAGGCCTCGAGCTGCGCGCGCAGGTCGTCGGGCGAGGGCGTCTCGCCCCAGTCGAGGCGCAGGTGCACGAGCTCTGCGCCGTACGTCTTCAGCATCGAGGCCCAGCGCTCGCCGAAATTGCCGGACGAAACGACGAGATGACGCTCGGTCCTTCCCGGCGAGACGAGATTTGCAATCGCCGACTCGAACGCGCCCGTTCCGGACGCGCCGAAGAGCAGCACGTCGCTCTCCGTCCGGCAGACCACGCGCAGGCGTGCGAGACAGCGCTCGTACACCGGCCGGAAGTCGGGGCTGCGGTGATGGACGACGGGCTCGGCCATCGCGGCAAGCACTTGTGGCGGCACGGGCGTCGGGCCCGGAGTCATGAGATAGCGCTTGGCCGCCATGCGCGGAGCCTACCGACGAAGACGGCGAGTACGCTCGCGCAATGGATGCGCTGCTTGCGTTCGCGGCATCGCTTGTCGCGCTTCGGCTCGCAGGACGTCTCGTCACGCGTTGGCGTGAGTCGCGGCGCAGCGAGCTTGCACTGTGGGCGGCCGGGCTCGCGTCGTACGCACTCGCCGCGGCGGCGCTCGCTTGGGGAACCGCACACGGCTGGGACGTGCGCGCCTTCCGCGCCTACTACCTCTTCGGCGCCCTCGAAACAGCGGCGCTTCTCGGCGCGGGATCGCTCGCGCTCGTCGGCCGGCGCTTCGCGCTGCCGCTCGCGCTCGTCTACGCGGGCTTCGCCGCCGGAGTCGCGATCTCGATGCCCGTACACGGCGAGTTCGCCGGCACGGCGGTGCCGACCGCGCAGGACCATCTCGCTCTTGTGCCCGCGCGCGTGTTGGCGATCGTCGCCAATTCGGCCGGAACGCTCGCCGTCGTCGCCGTCGCACTGGCGACATTTCGGCGCCGCCCGCTCGGCAGCGCGCTGATTCTCGCGGGCATCGCCGTCGCCGCCGCGGGCACGGCGATCGGCGCGCTGGGTGCAGCCGGACTCGCCGTTTTCGTCGCTGCCGGAGCGCTACTCCTCTATGCTGGCTTCGTGGCTCCTGCCACATGGTCAGGTTTATCGTTGCCCGCTCGGGCAAGACGGACGCCGCTACCCTGACACGACACCCGCTGGCTGGGCAGGCGGCGCTGCGGCCCTTGCGCTCCTCCGGCCACTGACCTTGTAAGCGAACCGGGGGGTTTGCTCTTGCTGCGGAAATCTGTGGTCGTCCTCATGCTGGTCGCGTTTGCTCTCGCGCTCGTCGCGGCGTCGTCTACACCTGCGGCCGACGAATCGTCGGAGGCCTCGAGCGCCGCGGCCCTGAAGTATCTGAGCTCGAAGGTGCGTCGCTTCCAGCTCGAGACGTGGCAGTGGCAGCGCCTGATGGGCGTTCGCCTCGCGAAGACGCACGGCCGCGTCCTCACCGAGCTGAGCATCGAGGACGCCCAAGGCGCAGTCGACCTCTGGCGCACCCGCGCGCTCCTCGCGCGCCAGCGTGCGCAGCATCCGCCGCACCTCCGCGACTGGCTCTGCATCCACCGGTACGAGGCGTCCTGGAGAGATCCGTACGGCCCGTATTACGGCGGCCTCCAGATGGATCTCACGTTCCAACGGCACTACGGATCTCACCTGCTGCGACGAAAAGGCACTGCCGAGCACTGGACACCGTTGGAGCAGATCTGGGTGGCCGAGAAAGCCCGCCGGTCCGGACGCGGCTTTTGGCCTTGGCCGTACACGGCCCGCCTCTGCGGTCTCATCTGACATCAACTCGACATTGACAAGACATCAGTGTGATGTCATAGTGATGTCATGCAGCTCGACGGATACGTCCAGGCGCTCCGCGAAGACCTTGCGGCCCTCGCGACCCTGGGCGACGAGAACACGGAACGGGCAGCTCAGCTCCTGGCCGTGGCGCTCGAGTCGGCTTTCGGCCGCCGCCTGCTCGAGGCGCTGACCGAAGCTTCGCTCGAGCTCGCCGAGCAGCTCGACGGAGCGCACGTCGAAGTTCGGCTCGCCGGGGCCGATCCGCGGCTCGTCGTCATCCGCGACGACGGCGATGCCGCGGGTGGCGCCGACGAGGCGTACAGCGCGCGGATCACGCTCCGGCTGCCGGAAAGCGTCAAGGCCCGGATCGAGGAAGCCGCCGCTCGCGAGGCCGTCTCCGTCAACACGTGGATCGTCAACGTCCTCTCGCGCGGGTCCGAATCGCGTCGCGCGAGCGCCGGCCGGCGGCTGACCGGCTACGGCCAAAGCTGAAGGGAGTGCCGATGTTCGCCCAAACGACTCCGCCTTCGGATCCCCGCTGGAGCTACGACGATCCGTCGGGCGTTCCGGAGGAAGTCGCGATCACCTTTCGTCTGCCCGAGCGGTTGCTGCCGCCGGTCCAGGCAGCTGCCGAGCGCGACGGCCTTACCCCGTCCGCGTGGCTCCTCGAGCTCGTGACGAGGAGCGTGCCCTCATGATCGAGCGTTCCTTTCCGACGCCCGGCCCGCTCCGGCTCGAGCTCGGCCTCCCTGCCGGGTCGGTCGACATCGAGACCGTCGACGGCGACCTCACCGAAGTCCGGCTCGATTGCACGAACGAGAAGGCGCTCGCGGACGCGACCGTCGAGCTCCGCGAAACGCCGAACGGCCACGTGGTCGCCGTCTCGACGGAGCAGCGCACGCTCCTCGGCGGGCTCGTGCAGATCTCGATCGGAAGCTTCTCCGTCGGAGGAGGGACCTACCGTCTGACCGTGCGCTGCCCGCACGGCGCCGACCTCGTCGTACAGACGACCTCCGCCGACGTCGAGGCGCGCGGCAGGTACGGCGAAGGCGACGTCAAGACGACGAGCGGCAACGTCAAGCTCGGCGAGTTCGACGGCGCGCTCGCGCTCAAGACCGTTTCGGGACACGCGACCGTGAAGCGCGCCGGCGGCAAGCTCGTGACGCAGCTCGTCTCCGGCGACCTCCGAGTCGAGGACACGGCCGCGTCGGTTCAGACGAGGACGATCTCTGGTGACATCCGCGTCGTCGTCATGGAAGGCGACGTCGAGCTGAACACCGTCTCCGGCGACATCGAGGTCGGCGTTCGGCGCGGGTCGCGGCTGTACGTCGACGCGAACACGCTCTCCGGCGCACTCGACTCTGAGGTGCCGCTTGCCGGCACGCCCGACGAGGGCGGCGCTGCAGGCCCACTCGTCGAGCTGCGCGCCAAGACGGTCAGCGGCGACTTCCGCGTCGTGCGCGCGTGAGCGACGCGGCCGAAATCCTTCGGCCGCCGCCGCTTCGTCGCAACCGGAACTTCGTTCTTCTCTGGACGGGGCAGGCGGTCTCGACGATCGGCGCGCGCGTCACCGCTCTCGCGTTCCCGTTGCTCGTCCTCGCCGAGACCGGATCGCCGGCGCAGGTCGGAATCGTCGCCTTCGCGCAGACGATCCCGTTTCTGCTCCTCTACCTTCCGGCGGGCGCGTACATCGATCGGCTCGATCGCAAGCGTGTGATGATCGTTGCCGACTCGATCCGCGCTTTTGCGTTCGGGACGCTCGTCGTCGCGCTTGCGTTCGATGCGTTCTCGCTCGCGCACGTGATCGTCGTCGCGCTCGTCGAAGGAAGCCTGTTCGTCTTCTTTCAGCTTGCAGAGACGGCGGCGCTGCCGCAGGTCGTTCCGCGGGAGCAGCTTCCGACCGCGCTGGCGCAGAACCAGGCGCGCGTGCAGGGCGCCGACCTCGTCGGCACGCCGCTCGGCGGCCTCCTCTTCGGACTCGGTCGCGCAGTCCCGTTCCTGTTCGACGCGGTCTCGTACCTCGCGTCTGCGCTGACGCTCCTGCTGATTCGCGTGCCGTTTCAGCAGACGCGCGAACGGACGACGACGCGTCTGCGGCAGGAGATTGCAGAAGGCGTGCGCTGGCTCTGGGGGCAGCGTTTTCTCCGCACGTGCGTGATCCTCGGCGGAGGCGCGAACTTCGGCTTCAACGCGCTGACGATCGTCCTGATTCTTCGTGCCAAGGAGCTCGGGGCATCGTCGGCGCTCGTCGGCGCGATGTTCGTCTTCGTCGGCACCGCGGCGATTCTTGGAGCATTCGCCGCGCCGTGGCTGCAACGGCGCGCAGCGCCGTCGCTCGTCGTGATCGGCTCGCTGTGGGTCTGGGCCGTCCTCTCGTGCGCGCTCGTGATTCCCGACAAGCCCCTCGTCCTCGGCGTGCTGCTCGGCCTCGGCTCGGCTCTTGGCCCTGGCTTCAACGTCGTCGTGGGCAGCTACCGATACGCGCTCGTTCCGGACCGGCTGCTCGGCCGCGTCCAAAGTGCCGGACTCGTGATCGCGTGGGGCGCGATTCCGCTCGGCTCGCTCGCCGGCGGATTCCTCGTCGAGTGGTTCGGTGGACGAGGCGCTTTACTCGCGGTCGGCGCCGTCATGCTCGTCGTCGCCGTCGCCGCAACGTGGAGCCGCGACATCCGACATGCCCCGCGACTCGAGACGCTGCTTCGCTCTACGCCTGCAGCTTCTCCCGCAGGATCCGGTTGACGACCTTCGGGTCGGCCTTCCCCTGCGTCTCCTTCATCACCTGGCCGACGAGGAAGCCGAGCACGCCTTCCTTGCCGCCGCGGTAGGTCTCGACCTGCTGCGGATTCGCGGCGAGCACGGATTCCACGATCGGATCAAGCTCGCCTTCGTCGCTGACTGCGGTCTGCGCGAGATAGTCGTCGGCGGCAAACGCCGGCGTCGCGCTCGCAGCGATTGCTTGCGCGTACACATCGCGCGGTAGCCGCTCGCGCGCTGCGAGGACCTTCGCAAGCTCCGGCGCGTTGACGGCCGTGGGATCGATGCCGGCACCCGCGATCTCGTTCATGACGGCGTTCGCGACGACGCGCGGCTCGAGGCTGTCGCCCGCGAGCAACCGTTCATAGAGACCGTCGCGCCCGCTCGTGACGAGGCCGTGGGCGAGCTCGAACTCGAGCTCGCGCTCGAGCCGGCGAATACGCGCGGCCGGCAGCTCGGGCAACTCGCCGCGCAGCCGCTCGACGAGCTCGGCGGGCGGCTCAACCGGAACGAGGTCCGGCTCCGGGAAATAGCGGTAGTCGTCGGCTTCTTCTTTCGTGCGGTGGATCGTGAGCGTGTCGTTCTCGGCGTTGTAGTCGTACGTGTGCTGCGCGACCTCGCCGCCGCTCTCGTACCTCTCGATCTGCTCGCGGACGGCAGCGTCGATGCCACGCGCGACAAACCGGAACGAGTTCATGTTCTTGAGCTCCCACCGCGTACGCAGCTCGTCGGAGCCGCGCGGTCGGACCGACACGTTCACGTCGCAGCGCAACGTGCCTTTCTCCATCTCCGCGTCGGAGACTCCGAGCTCGACGATCGTCTGTCGCAAGAGCTCGAGGAAGCGACGCGCGTCGTCCGCCGAGCGCAGATCGGGCTCCGTGACGATCTCGACGAGCGGCGTTCCACCGCGGTTGAAGTCGACAAGCGAGTACGACGCACCGACGGTGCGACCGCTCGCTCCGCCGACGTGCACGGTCTTCGCCGCGTCCTCCTCGAGGTGCGCCCGGACGATCCCGATTTCGAGCTCGCCGGCGGGATCGGGCACGGCGAACGCACCCTCGATGCACAGCGGCTCGTCGTATTGGCTGATCTGGTAGCCCTTCGGCAGGTCGGGATAGAAGTAGTTCTTGCGCGCAAAGACGGCGCGCTCGGCGATGCGACAGCCGAGCGCGTGGCCGAGCTTGATCGTCCATTCGATCGCCGTTCGGTTCGGCACCGGCAGCGCGCCGGGATGCGCGAGACAGACCGGGCACGTGCGGGTGTTCGGGTTAGCCCCGTACTCGAGCTCGCAGCGGCAGAACATCTTCGTGCGCGTCTTCAGGTGGATGTGGATCTCGAGACCGATCACTGCTTCCCACTTCCCGGCTGATGCGTCAATCGCGGGCATCGAGCACCTCTTTCGCCTCGCGCAATGCTCGCTCGATGTCGTCTTCGACTTCGACCATCGCGAGCCGGCGCTCCAGCACGCCGTGCAGCTCGATCAGCCAGAGCTCCTTCTCCCCCGCCTCGAGCTGGAGCTTGACGCCCTCGACGAGGAGCGCGCGCGAGCCGTCGAGCACGCGCGGCGAAACGCCGAAGACGCGCGAAGTTGCCGGAACGAACTCGGCTGCCGTGTCCACGAACGTCTTCAGCGCAACCTCTCCGGGACGAAATCGAACTCGAGTGCACGCTCGAGCGCATGCCCGATCCGGAACAGAACGTTCTCCGAAAGCTGCGGTCCGATCAGCTGGAAGCCGACGGGCAATCCGTCCGAGAGGCCACATGGGATGTTCAAGCCGGGCAGACCGGCGAGACACGACGGCACGGTCAGCAGGTCGGATGCGTACATGGCGAGCGGGTTCTCCGCGCGCTCGCCCAAGCGGAACGCAACCGTCGCGGAAGTCGGCGACGCGATTGCGTCGTAGCGCTCGAAGAGATCCTCGTGCTCACGCTTGATCACCGTGCGCACTTTCTGCGCCTGCCCGTAGTAGGCGTCGTAGTAGCCCGCCGAAAGCGCGTACGCGCCGAGCATGATCCGACGCTTCGGCTCGTCGCCGAACCCTTCGTCGCGCGTTCGCTCGTAGAGCTCGACGCGATCGGCCCCGACGTTCGCGCGATGGCCATAGCGGACGCCGTCGTAGCGGGCGAGGTTCGACGACGCCTCCGCCGGCATGATCAGGTAGTAGCAGGCGAGGCCGTACTCGACCGAGCGCGGCAGCGAGCACTCCTCGATCTCCGCGCCGAGCTCCGCCGCACGCTCGAGCGCCTCGCGAACGCGAGCGGAGACACCCGGCTCGATCCCTTCCGCTTCGTTCATCTCCTTCGGAAGGCCGATCCTGATGCCGCGCAGATCCTCGGCTTCGGGCAGCTCGACCGGGGGCACGTCGACGGTCGTCGTGTCACACGGATCGCGGCCGGCGATGACGCCATAGAGAAACGCGCAATCTCGAACCGTCCGCGCAACGGGTCCGACCTGGTCGAGCGACGAGGCGAGCGCGACGACGCCGTAACGCGACACGCTGCCGTAGGTCGGACGCAAACCGACATTTCCGCAGAGAGCCGCCGGCTGCTTGATCGAGCCGCCGGTGTCGCTGCCGAGCGCCCACGGCGCCAACCCGGCGGCCACCGCGGCCGCCGAGCCGCCGCCGGAGCCGCCGGGGACGCGCGCGGGATCCCACGGGTTGTGCGTCGGGCCGTACGCCGAGTTCTCGGTCGAAGAGCCCATCGCGAACTCGTCCGTGTTCGTCTTTCCGAGCACCCGCAGACCGCGCTCCTTGCAGCGCGTGATGACGGTCGCGTCGTAGACCGGCCGGTAGCCGGCAAGGATCTTCGAGCCCGCGGTGGTCTCGATTCCTTTCGTCGAGATCACGTCCTTCACGGCGATCGGGATCCCAGTCTCGTCGGCCTCGCTCACGGTCCGGAGATAGGCGTGCAGCTCGCCGTCGCGCTCGGCGATCGCGCTCAGGTACGCGTCGTGAAGCTCGGACGCGGAGACCTCGCGCCGCTCGATCAGCTCGTTCGCCGCCTCGGCCGTCAGGTGCAGCGTGTCGATCATCCGGCGGGCGGAACCTTGAAGAACCCGTCTTCGCGCTCGGGCGCGTTGCCAAGCGCCTGATCGAGCTCGAGCGAGGGCCGCGGGTCGTCCTCGCCCCAGACGTTGACGAGATCGAGCGGATGCGAGGTCGGCTCGATGTCGGCGAGCTCGAGCTCCGAGACCTTGTCGACCGCCCGAAGGATCTCCGCGAGCTGGCTCGAGAACTTTTCGACCTCGTCATCGGTGAGTGCGAGGCGCGCCAAACCGGCCACGTGGGCGATGGTCGCGTGGTCGATCTGCGACATGTCGGCATCCTCGCAAAAGCAGGTACCCCGTAGGAATCGGGTATCTCACCCTTTCGGGTGTCCCCCAGCTACGCGGGTCGGCCGACGCAACCGTGTGGAATGCGGCTTCCCGAGGAGAGCGCGTGTCTTGGAGACGCTCACGCAGAAAACGATTGATTTTCGCGTTCGTTTGTGCCGGCCTAGTGGCGGTCGGCTCGTATGTCTACACAGCAAGCTCGACGGTCGGCCCGACAACCGCGGGCTCCGGCAGCGGCGCGGTCTCCGGCTATACGGCCTCGAACATCCTCTACGGGCTCCGCACGAGCAACGCGACGCTCGTGGACAACATCACCTTCGACATCAGCCCCACGACTCCGGCGACGATCAAGGTGCGGCTCGCACCGTCCGGCGCCTGGTACTCGTGCACGAACAGCAGCGGGAGCGTCACCTGCGACACGACGACGCCTTCACAGGCGACCGTCGCGACCTCGACTCAGTTCACGCTGGTAGCGGCGCAATAGGACTCTGCTCATGAAGAAATCGATCCTCAGAACTGGCTCGTCGGCGTCTTTCCTCATCCTCGTCTTCCTGGCCTGGTGGATGCTGGCACCGCCTCAGCTCGGCGGGCGCACGTCGTACGCAGTGATCTACGGCATCTCCATGGAGCCGCACTTCCACGGCGGCGACCTCGTCCTGCTCCGCGAGCAGCCGAGGTACCACGTCGGTCAGATCGTTGGCTACCACAGCAACAGGCTCGGGAAGCCGGTCATGCACCGGATCATCAAGATCGACGAGAGCGGCCGCTACTGGTTCAAGGGTGACAACAACAACTTCGTCGACCCGGAGCATCCACTCGAGACCCAGCTCTTCGGTAGCGAGTGGGTTCGCCTTCCGGGTGTCGGCAGCGCACTCGAGCGCGTTCATTCGCCGCGCAACGCGGCGATCTTGGGCGGTCTCGTCGCGCTCTTCGTGCTCGGCGGAGGCAGCGCGCAGGCGAAGCGGCGGCGGCGCCGGCACGGAGGAGGCGATGCCTGGACGCCCCAGGTCGTTCCCGTGCCGCAGCACCCGACGCCTGTCGCACCTGAGGTGCACTCGGCGGCGCAGGTGAGCGCGGCCGTCCCGTCGGTGAACCTCTTGCCGGCCGGTGCCGAGCCCACCATGCGCGAGAGGCTCGCAGCTGCCGCATCGTCGGCGAGCGCAGTCGCAACCTCGGCGTCAGGAGACGACCGCAGCTGGGTACCGCGCCTGGGCGCAATGCTCGGTGTCATCGGACTTGCAGGCGTTGCAGCGATGAGCATCGTGGGGATGCTCGCGTTCACGCGGCCACCGGCCGCCGTCCGCACGCAGCCAGACCTCTACGTCCAGCACGGTCTCTTCGGCTACAGCGCGGCTGCGCCGATCGGCCCGGTCTACGACCACTCGCCGCTCCACGCCGGCGACGCGCTCTTCGCGAGCATCGTGCATCGGTTCGACGTCTCGTTCCGCTATCACGTCTCGTCCGAGCAGCCGATGCGCCTCGCTGGTCGCGCAGCGCTCGACGCAAGGCTCTCGGATGGGAGCGGCTGGAGCCGCAAGCTGCGAATCAAGAGCGCGCAGCCATTCTCCGGCAACGCGACGACGGTGACCGGGGCGATCAGTCTCGACTCCGTCCGCGAGGCGATCTCGAAGTTCGAGCGGGCGACGGGCCAGTTGAACCCCGGCTCGTACAAGCTCGAGGTCACACCGAAGCTGACGTTGCGCGGCATCGTCGGAGACCAGATGGTCAACGACCGCTTCGCCCCCACGATGACGCTGACATACGACCAGGGAAGGCTCCGCCTCGCAAGCGCAAGCGACGCGAGCGACGCCGACCCGCTTCGTCCTACACGCTCCGGTGTCGGGACGACGACGCACACGGCGAAGCTCGGCTCGATGGGCGTGACGACAGCGCGTCAAGCAGCCGTCATCGGCCTTCCGCTTTCGATGCTCTTCGCGCTCCTCGGCGGCTTCTTGTTCTACAACTCGCGCAGCCGCGACGAGGTGGCAGCGATTCGTCGCCGCTACGGCGCTTGGCTCATCGACGTCGCAGCGGTGGACCGGCCTCCGCACGTGGAGAGGCACGTGGACAGCATCGACGATCTCGCGCGGATCGCAGAGCGCTACGAGCGCCTGATCCTCCACGAGCAGCGCGACAAGCTGCACTCGTTCGTCGTCGAGGACTCGGGGATCGTCTACCGCTACGACGCGCCCGAGAAAGGTTCGTGGCGGTTCGATCTGCGCGCGGGGCACAACGAGCCGGAACCGGCGACGCTCGTGGACAGTCCGTCGGACTGACCGATGCAGCTCACGGCCTTCCGCACGCTTCTTCTCGCGCTCGCGGCCACGTTGCTCGCTGTCGCGGCCGTTGCGATCACCGCGACGAACACCGTTCCGTCCTCGAGCATCGGCGAGCAGAACCAGGCCACGTCGCTCTACGACCGGCAGCCGGCGGCCTGCAGAAGTAACGGCATCAACCCGACGAACCTCATTACCGCAGGACCGAACGCGACGACGAACGGCACGACCGGAAGCGACCTGATCCT
Organism: Actinomycetota bacterium; assembly: GCA_046734795.1. Taxonomy (GTDB): domain Bacteria; phylum Actinomycetota; class Thermoleophilia; order Gaiellales; family Gaiellaceae; genus JBKPRX01. Next base: position 1,354 of record JBKPRX010000174.1, on the reverse strand, counting down.
CTCGAGCGGCGGCGGTAAGGCGACGCTCGACGGACGCGGCGGCGGGGATTGTCTCGTCGCAGCATCGGCCACGGACACGCTGAAGGGCGGGGCCGACAAAGGCGCGTTCGACGTCTGCGTGAGGAACGGGAACCCTGCCGCCAAGACGAACGCGTGCTCGATCGTCGCGCCCTGACGCGACTCGACACCCGCGTTTGCTTCAGCCTTTTTCGGCCTCGCCGAGGCAGTTCTGTCGCTGATTCCGTCTAGGCGGTCGGCGCTCCGGATGAAGTGCGTAGGCAAGCGGTTTGAGGCGCCTCGAATCACCTGATCGAGGGTGCGAGGTCACCGGTACGCGGCCGAAACCTTCACCCGGAAGGAGGAACTGTCTATATGCGAATGAACAAGAAGACCACTCGACTGCTGCTCGTGACCATGCTGATTGCCCTCGTTGGTGCAGCGACCTACGCGTTCACGGCCAGCAACACGGTTCCCGGAAGCAAGGCTGGTGAAGGCACCGGTGCGATCAGCGGTTACACGGTGTCCAACATTCACTACACGATCGACAGCTCCGACGCGACGCTTCTCTCCACGGTCGACTTCGACCTGAGCGCGGCAGCGAACGATGTCAAGATCACGCTGTCGAACGGCGGTCAGGTCTACGACTGCGGATCTGCCGGTGCAGGTCCGTCGTTCAGCGTCTCGTGCGATGTCACGGGCGTGCCGGCTTCGATCAACCCGGCCGACAACCTGACGGTCGTGGCTGTCAGCTAGCCCAAGTTTTCCTTGCGGCTCGAGAACGGCGCCCCCAAGGGCGCCGTTCTCGCTTTCGGAGACCTGCCGGTGTGGGTCTCGTAAGAAGCGAGTAAGGGCAACCGGCCGTACCCCTTTCGGGGGTGCGCGTTCCCCGGATCGGAGTCGAAACTCAGTTTCACAAGGAGGAACTGCGGCTCTCATGAAACGACTCTTCAGAAACGTCAAAGATCCCCGGAAGGCCTACGCGCTGCGGGTGTCGATCGTGCTCGTTCTTCTCGGTTTGGTCATGGGCGCGACGTACACGTTCACGGCGAGCAACACGGTGAACGGCAGCAACGCCGGTTCCGGCGGCGGCGCGATCAGCGGCTACACGGTGAACTCGAACTCGATCCACTACACGATCAACACCTCGAACCCACAGAACCTCGACCGCGTGGACTTCACGCTCAACGCGAGCGCGTCGAGCGCCTGGGTTCAAGTGAACGGCAGCACTTGGTACTCCTGCACCATCTCCGGTGGCACGTCGGTTCAGTGCAACACGACGGTCGGCACTCAGGCGACGGTGGCGGCGGCAAACACGCTCACGGTCGTCGCGGCTCAGTAGCACGGCACCAAATCG
>JBKPRX010000173.1:0-12930 GCA_046734795.1 Actinomycetota bacterium | reverse complement strand
GTCGTCGGCCATCCTGAACGCGTCCACGATCGACGTCCGCCGCTCGACGACCTGGAGCAGCCGGTCGTTTTCGATCACGATCAGGGTGTCGACGCGATCGCGTAGCTCTTGGATTCCGAACGACGCCTGCTCCGCGCGTCGCCGCCCCTCGAACGCGAACGGCCGCGTCACGACGCCCACCGTGAGGGCATCGATTTCGCGCGAAATCTCCGCGAGGATCGGTGCGCCGCCCGTGCCGGTGCCGCCGCCCTCGCCGGCGGTCACGAACACCATGTCCGCGCCCTTCAGAACTTCCTTGAGCTCGTCGCGGCTCTCCTGCGCGGCGGCCTGTCCGACGGCTGGATCTGCACCCGCCCCAAGACCGCGCGTCGCTTTGGAGCCGATGTGGATCTTGCGATCCGCGTCGCACATCATCAGCGCCTGCGCGTCCGTGTTCACGGCGATGAACTCCACGCCGCGAAGCCCCGCGTCGACCATCCGGTTGACGGCGTTCGTGCCGCCGCCGCCGACGCCGACGACCTTGATCACGGCCAGGTAATCCGCCTGCTGTTGTCTCATCGCTGGCTCAAGCTCCGGTACAGGTTCGGGGCCATTGGAGCGGCTCGGCGCCGAGGGTACGTACTCCTCGAACGCCTGTCAATTGCGGGTTTTCGCTGATAACCATCCACCTCAACCTGAGACTTGAGGGTCATTGGAGCCGGAAACCGGTCGGGTCGGCACGCTGACGTCGAGGTACGTCGCGGCCGGCTCGAGCCGCGGAAGGATCTGTCGTGCGATCGCAAGCTTGAGGCGAAGGGCCTTGGGCTCCCCGAAGCGAAGCTCGATCCCGCCCGCGAGCGCGAAAGTCAGCTCGCCGCCGGTGAAGATCACAGCCGAGACTCGCCTCGGAAGACGGCGATCATGGAGCGGCGCCAGAACACGCGCCGCGTCGCGCCCCGACTGCTCGTCGAGGATGGCGCCAGGCGTTACTTCCGTGGTCGCGGGCACCCAGATCCGGGGCAAGTCGCGATGCGTACCGAGCTGCACGCGCTCGAGGACGCGGCCGCTCGTTGCTACGACCCAGGCGCGAGTCCCGGCGCGGAGAACGGCGATCGGGCGTTCAGGGCGAACGGCGATGCGAAGCGTATGTGGGAACGCGCGATCGTACGTCGCGTTCGCAACGGCCGGAACGGCCTCGACGCGCGCGACAACCGCGTCGCCGTCGAACGAGACAAGACTCTTGCCGAGCGCCCCCGCCGCGGCTTGCCGAACTGTCGCCGCCACGGCCGGCGGCGCGCCGTGAACCTCGATTGTCTGGATCGCAAAGATCGAGCTCTCGCGCGCGACCGCGTAGGCGCCACCCGCAGCGAGCGCGACAAGCCAGCAAACGAGTAGCGTGCGCGCGCTCGGCAGAAGGGCACGTGCAGACACGCGCAGTTCGCGGGGAGGCGCGAACGCGCGGCGAGTGTGAGGGACGGCAAGGGCCACCCCGCCTCCTCTGTCGACAGGCACGCGGCCCACTTCGCCGTGCGCGAGGCGGCTCCTACCGCGCTCCCGCGGAGGCTGACCCGCACGAATGTGAGAGGGCCAAAGCGGACTCGTCCGCGGATTGGCAAACCACCCGTCCCTATCCCCCACCACCCAAGGGGAAGGGGATGGGGAAGGGGAAGGCAACGAGAACGTATCGGCGCGGATCAGGTCGCTCTGTGTCCGCATCGGGCGGATTTCGGGTCAAGTTCGTGCCGCTGCCAAGGCTCCGTCCAGCAAAAGACGCGGCGCCGAGCGCCCGACTTGCTACTTGCTCCGTACGGTCAGGAAGGACCGAGCTCGAGCTTTCCGAGGAACACGACCTCGTGCTCGAGTGTCACGCCGAACATTTCCTTCGCCCGCCTCCGAGCCTCGGCCATCAGTGCGATCGCATCCGAGGAGCGTGCCTCGCCCGCGTTTTCGATGAAGTTGGCGTGCTTCGGTGAGATCTGCGCGCCGCCGAGACGGAAACCCTTGAGGCCGCACGCCTCCAGCATTCGGCCCGCCGTCAGCTCGTGCTCCGGGTTCTTGAACACGCTCCCGAACGTCCTACGGTTCGTCGGCTGCGCGGCCTTGCGCTGCGACTGCAGCTCGGCGACGGTCGCGCGAATATCCGCCGCGGACCTCGGCTCGAGTGCGAGCTCGACTTGCGCCACGACCTCGTGCGGCTCGAGCGACGAGCGCCGATAGGCGAGCCCGAGCTCCTCGGGAGTCAACCAGCCTGCCCCGTCGCGGCTCACGACCTGCGCGCGCACGAGGACCGACGAGAAATCCCTTCCGTAGGCACCCGCGTTCATGCGCACTCCGCCGCCGACGGTGCCGGGAATCGCGCACGCGAACTCGAACCCGCCGCGCTCCGCCTCACGTGCACGGTGCAGGACGACCGCGTTCGCGGCCCCACCTCCGGCGCGAACGACGCCGTCGTCGCCGACGTCGACGCGTGCAAGGTCACCGGCGAGTTTCAGGACGAGAGCGTCGACGCCGTCGTCCGCAGCAAGCACGTTCGAACCGAGACCCACGACGACGACCGAAAGCTCGCGCTCGGACGCCCACGCCAACAGGCGTTCGAGCTCTGCGAGCGTCGCGGGCTCGGCATACGCGTGCGAGGGACCGCCGGTCCCGAGCGTCGTCAGGCGCGACAGCGGAACGTCGGACTCGAGCTTCAACGGGCCGACACTCGCTCCAGCACGAGCGGTGCCGCACGGTCGACGTCGCCGGCGCCGAGCGTCGCCACCGTATCGCCGGAGTGCGCCCAGCTCGCCACGATTGCCGCGCCTTCCTCGACCGTCGGCGCCCAACCGATCCGCATGCCGGCACGCACCGATGCAAGCGCGTCGACGACAAGGCGTCCAGTCACCCCGTCGACGGGGGCCTCACGCGCGGGATAGACGTCGACCACGCACACCGCATCCGCTGCCGAGAGCGCAACCGCGAGCTCGCGCGCGAGATGAAGCGTGCGCGAATAGAGATGCGGCTGGAACAGGACGAGTACGCGCCCCGACCCGCGTTCGCGCAGGGCCGAGATCGTGGCCGAGATCTTCGCCGGATTGTGCGCGTAGTCGTCCACGACGTCTACGCCCGCCGCTGCCCCTTTCACTTCGAGGCGTCCTGCAGCTCCGGCGAACGTCGCGATCACGCGCTGCGCGTCTTCGCGCGACACGCCTGCGAGCTCGAGCGCCGCGAGCGCCGCAGCGGCGTTCCGCCGGTTGTGCTCGCCCGTGAGCGCAAGCGGGATGTGCGCCGGCTCGAGTTCCTCGGCCCGGACGACCTGAGGAACATGCGCGAGCCAGTCCTCGAACAAGGTCTCGACTTCCGCGACCGAAGCGAACGTCGTGTGATGGTCGAGGTCGACGTTCAGCAACACTGCGATCTCGGGCCGTAGCTCCGCGACCGATCGATCCGACTCGTCGCCCTCGACGACGAGCCAACCCTCGCCGGCCGCTGCGTTCCCGCCGAGCTGCGGAACCTCCGCGCCGATCAAGAACGCCGGATCGAGCCCGAGCTCCTGCAGGCAGAACGCGATCATCGCGGCCGTCGTCGTCTTCCCGTGCGCGCCTGCCACGACGATCGAGCGCCGCAGCGAGACGAGCTCCGCGAGAAACGCGCCGCGCGGAGCACCGTCGATACGGCCCGTATATGCCGACGACACGATCACTTCCCAGCCGTCCGGTGCTTCCGGCTCGGCCGAGATCACGATCTGCGCACCGTCGAGGAGGCCGACGTACGGCGTCTCGACGCGATCCCAGCCGCCGATCTCCGCGCCCCAAGCTTGCGCGAGCTGCGCATACGCAGAGAGGCCGGCGCCGCCGATCCCGACAAACCACAGCCGCCGACCCTCAAGCGGCTGCAAGCGAGATCAACTCCTCCGCGATTCGCTCCGCAGCATCCGGTCGCGCGTGCTTGAGCATCGCCTCGCGCATCGAAGCAAGCCTCGCCGAATCGGCCAGCAATTCGCGCACGAGCTCGGGCACCCGGTCGAGCTCGTTCTCCCGGACGACGACCGCCCCGCCCTCGAACCACTTCGCGTTTGCGTATTGGTGATCTCCGGTCGCGTGCGGGTACGGAACGAGGACGGCCGGCAGGCCCGCCGCAGCGAGCTCCCACACGGTCCCCCCCGAGCGCGAGAGCGCGAGATCCGCCGCGCCGAGGGCCGCACCGAACGGCACCACGGTCGGGACGAGGACGTAGTCGGTGCGTGAGACACGCGGCTGCAGCTCTGCGAAATCGCGCTCGCCCGAGACATGCAGAACGTGCGGCCCGTCGGCGCCGAACGAGTTCACCGCGAGCTCGTTCAACGCACGTGCTCCTGCAAGCGCGCCGAACACTGCGAGCACTGGGCCGTTCTCCGGCAGGCCGAGCTCGCGCCTCGCCTCGTCGCGCGCAACGGGTCGCGAACGCGCCGGAATCGGGCGGCCCGTGACCTCGTACTTCGGCGCATCGCGACCCGGAAGCGGGTACGCGAGGAAGACCCGCCGCGCGAGCGGCGCGGCGAGGCGATTCGCGAGGCCGAGGTGACGGTCTGCTTCAGTGACCGCCGCGGGGATCCGGCGCAGCCAGGCAGCAGCCACCATCGGCCCGGCGACGTAGCCGCCCGCGCCGAGCACGACGTCAGGCCGCCGGCGCACAAGGATCCGCAGGCACGCCGCCGGCGCCCCCGCGTCGAGCGCGAGCGCGCGTGCGAACCGAATGCTCGGGCGTCGAGGCAGGCCCTCGACCCGGAACGCGTCGAACGCGTAGCCGGCTTCAGGAACGAGCTGCGCTTCGACGCGATCGGGCGACCCGGCGAACGTCACCGTCACTTGTCGCTCCCGCAACGCGTCGGCCACCGCGAGCGCCGGTAGCACGTGGCCGGCTGTCCCGCCGGCTGCGATCAGGCACTTCAACTCTCGCGACGGCTGCATGACCACGCGCGATGTTAAGGAGGATGCCGACGGCGAGGAGATCGACCACGAGCGCCGAGCCCCCGTATGACACGAACGGCAGCGGGATTCCGGTCAGCGGCGCGATCCCGAGCACGGCGGCGAGATTGATCGCGGCCTGGCCGCAGACGAGCACGGTGAGTCCCGCAGCGAGTCGCTTTGCGAACGGGTCCTTCGCCGTGAGCGCGAGGCGAATTCCGGCGTACGCGAACGCGCAGTAGCCGGCCATCAGCGCCGCAAGGCCGACGAGGCCGAGCTCCTCGCCGATGACAGCCGCGATCATGTCCGTGTGCGCCTCGGGTAGGAAGTGGATCTTCTGGACGCCTTGACCGAGGCCGCGGCCGAAGATCCCGCCCGATCCGAGACCGATCAGCGCCTGCACGATCTGGAAACCCGCGCCCTGGGCGTCGTCCCACGGGTTCAAGAACGCGAACAGCCGCGCGCGCCGGTACGGCTCGATCCAAGCCGCCACGAGACCGGCCATGCTCACGATCGCCGTCGCGGCCGCGAGTGTCGGCAGCGGCGTGCCTGCGACCAGCAGCATGGCGACGACGATCGCCACCATCGTGATCGCCGTACCGAGGTCCGGTTCCGCGAGGACGAGCAGCGAGAACGCACCGACGAGGAGGCCGATTGGGCGCGCGAGCTCTCCCAGCGTGCGCGGCGCCGGCCGGCGCGCGAGGTACCCGGCCGCCCACACCGCGAGCGCGAGCTTCGCGAGCTCCGACGGTTGGAACGTCACCGACCCGAACGCAATCCAGCGGCGCGCGCCGTTGACCGGCGTGCCCGCAACGAGGACGACGAGGCACAACGCGAGCGACGCGACGACGAGCGTCGGCGCAAGCGTCTGCCATTGGCGATAGTGCGTGCGCATCGCGATCCACATGAGGCCGAGCCCGACCGCGGCGTAGACGGCTTGCCGTTCGAGATACGCCGTGGAGTTGCCGTGACCGAGCGTCGCGGAGGCCGAGGTGGCGCTGTAGACCATCACGAGCCCGAACGCGACGAGCGCGAAGGTCGCAACTGCGAGCAGCTGCGACTCGACGTGATGCTTGCTCGTTGCGCGTCGCGTCATTCGAGCTCTCCGACGAGCTGGCGGAACGTGTCACCGCGTTCTTCGAAGTTCGCGAACTGGTCGAAGCTCGCGCACGCCGGCGAGAGCAGAACGATGTCGCCCGGTTCGGCGGCGGTCGCTGCGTCGTGGATTGCGGTTGCGAGATCGCCGGAGTGCACATAGCTTCGATGCGACGCGTCGAGCGCTTCGGCGAGCTCAGTCGTCGCCTCGCCGATCAGATAGACCATGCGGACATTCGGCGGCAGCTCCTGCGTGAGCTGCGTGAAGTCCTCGCCTTTGAGCGAGCCGCCGAGAATGAGGTGGAGCGGCGCGTCATACGCCGCGACTGCGCGCCGCGTCGCCGCCGTGTTCGTCGCCTTCGAGTCGTTGACGAAGCGGACGCCGCGCAGCTCGCGCACTGTTTCGAGCCGGTGTGGAACGCCTGGGAAGGTCTGCAGCGCTTGCGCGATCGCAGCGTCGGCGATGTCGAGCGCGCGCGCTGCGAGTGTCGCCGCGGCCGCGTTCGCGCGGTTGTGCAAGCCGGGCATCGCGGGCTCAGCCGGAAGCGGATCGTCGGCCCCAAAATCCTGGCCCGGCAAACCCGAGCCGCGAGGCACGATCGCCGTTGCCGCACGCTCGAAAATGCGCAGCTTCGCGTCGCGGTACGACTCGAAGTCGGCGTAGCGATCGAGGTGGTCGGGCTCGACGTTCAGGAGCACTGCGACGTCGCACGAGAGCTCGTGCACGTCTTCGAGCTGAAAGCTGGAAAGCTCGCAAACGATCGTCGCCGACGGGTCGACCGTGGCTGCGACCTCGCTCAGCGGCGTGTGCTCGTTCCCGGCGAGAGCGACCGGCCGAGCTGCCGCTTCGAACATCGCGCCGAGCAGCCGCGCCGTCGTCGTCTTTCCTTTTGTTCCGGTGATCCCGACGAGCGCGTTGCCGCGAAGGAGCCGATAGCCGAGCTCGATCTCGCTCCAGACGGGAATGCCGCCGCGACGCGCAGCGCTCGGCAGTGCCGATTCGCCCGGAACGCCCGGGCTCTTGATCACGAGGTCGACGGCGTGCAGAAGCGACTCCTCTTCGGTGCCTAGGCGGAGTTCGACGCCTGCCTCGCCAAGCCTCTCGGCGCCGGCCGGCGCGTCGGCTGCGCGGTCTGAGGCGACGACGTCGACTCCGAGCCGCGCGAGCGCGAGCGCAGCAGCGCGACCCGAGCGGCCAACCCCGACGACGAGCGCGCGTCGTGGGAGCCAAGGAAGCGCCGCCGTGTCGGTTCCAGCCGTGTCCGCACCGGTCATCGCACGCCCCCCAAGGGGGCGAGCGGCCCCCTGGATTCACGGTAGCCAGGAACGTGTGACACGTGGGTGTCGAGTTCGCCGCGAAAGTGCGCCGGCCTGCGCGCGTCAGTCGCCCGCAGCGCGCAGGCGGCCTCAGCGGGCGATGCGATCGAGCTCCGCGCGGGCCTCCGCATCGCCGCCGCCGCCGATTGTGACGTCGATCCAGTCGTTCGGAAGCGGCAGGATCGGCAGCTCGCCGAGCAGGAACGCATACCGGGGATCGCGCAGCCGACCGAGCACGCCGAGCAGCGCGTCGGGCGAGGCGTCGACGACGATCACCTCGTCCACCTCGGCCAACGCGGGGTCGTCGGCAACTGCTGCCGTGAGCGCGAGCGCACGGCGCATCAGCGGCCGAAGTAGTAGCGGTAGTACAAGGCGAACCCGGCGGAGCACAAGATCCCGGCGAGAATCCAGAAGCGCACCATGATCTTCGTCTCGGACCAGGCCTTCATCTCGAAGTGGTGGTGGATGGGCGTCATCAGAAACACGCGCCGCCCGAAGAACTTGTAGGCGAACACCTGCACCATCACCGATAGCGCTTCGATCACGAAAATCCCGCCGATCAGGAGCAGCAACAGCTCCGTATGGCGCCGCGTCATGATCGCGAGCCCGGCGAGCGCGCCGCCGATCGCCATCGAGCCCGTGTCGCCCATGAAGACCTCCGCGGGGAAGGCGTTGTACCAAAGGAACCCGATCGCGGCACCGACGAGCGCCGCGCCAATGATCGCGAGATCGAGATCCGTGAGGTTGCGCGCGCCAGGATCCGGGCTCGAGCGGATGAACGAGATCACGTTCATCGCCGTGAACGTGAAGAGCGCGATGATCCCCGTCCCGGCAGCGAGACCGTCGAGGCCGTCGGTGAGGTTGACGCCGTTCGCGGCACCAGCGATCACGACGAAGAGAAACGGATACCACGCGTACGAGAGTGGGATCGTGACGCCGACGACCGGCACGTACACGTTGTGCGCGATGTCGAGATGGTTCGTGACGATCCCGACGACGGCGGTGATGCCGACGAGGAAGAGCATCTTCCAACGTCCCGGCAGTCCGAGCGAACGGCGATGTGTGAGCTTGATGTAGTCGTCGAGGAAGCCGATCGCGCCGCACCCGAGCGTCACGAAGAGGACGAGCAGCGCCTGCAGCTTGTAGTGACTCACCGCGAGGAAGGCGATCGTCGCCGCGAGCAAGAAGAGAAGGCCGCCCATCGTCGGCGTCCCCTGCTTGACGTTGTGGTGCTCCGGCCCTTCCTCTCGGATGTGCTGGCCGAACTCGTTGTGGCGCAGGAACTCGATGAACTTCGGGCCGGCGACGACGGAGATGATGAGCGCGGTCAACGCCGCGATCAAGACGCGGGTCACTGCGCGAGCGCTCCGGCGAGCGCGTCTGCGACGATCTCGAGCCCGACCGCGCGCGAGCCCTTGACGAGCACGACGTCGCCTGGTTGCAGGAGCTCGCGGGCAACCGCTGCTGCTTCAGCCGCGGTTGCAACCCACTCGTCCGGCGCGTAGCCGCGCGCAAGCTCGCCGACGCCGATCACGAGATCGAGGTTCTTCGCGAGCTCACCGATCTCCTCGTGGTAGCTGGCCGCGTCCGGGCCGAGCTCGGCCATCGACCCGAGTACGGCGACGGTCCGCCGGCCTGCTGCGCGCTCTTCGAGATGAGCAAGCGCTGCGCGCATTGCGATCGGATTGGCGTTCCACGCGTCGTTGATCAACAGTCCGCCGCCGGGCAGCTCGGACTCCTCGCAGCGCCAGCGTGAGAACTCGACGTCGATGCGCCCGGACGGCAACGCAATCCCCAGCGCCTCCACGGCATGGAGCGCCGGCGCAGCGTTCGCCGCGACGTGCGACGGCATGCGCGCGAACTCGACCTCGCGCTCGTGGAAGAGCACGCGCGTCGCCGCAGCCGATTGCACGATCTCCGGCGGCTGGAAGCGCCGCACCTCGACACCGGCGGGTACGTAGTCGAGAAGTGCAGGCTCGTCGTCGGGCACGATCGCGATCCCGCCGAGCGGCAACGCCTCGAGGAGCTCCGCCTTGGCGCGGCGCACGTTGTCAATCGAGCCGAGCAACTCGATGTGCACGGGCGCGATGTTCGTCACGATGCCGACGTGCGGTCGCGCGATCGCTGCGAGCTCCGCGATCTGGCCGAGCCCGCGCATTGCGAGCTCGAGCACGACGACTTCGGTGTCGCGCTCGATGCGGCAGAGCGTCAACGGGACGCCGAGCTCGTTGTTGTGACCGCCTTCCGCGGCCACGAGTCGCACGTGCGGCCGCAGCAACGTCGCGAGGATGTCCTTCGTCGAGGTCTTGCCGACCGAGCCGGTGATTCCGACGACACGCGCATTGCTGCGCGAGCGCACGAGCCGCCCGATCGCCGCCATCGCCGCGAACGCGTCGTCGGGAACGAGCGTCGCCGCAGCGCCGTTCGCACGCGCGTCCTCGAGAAACCGCATGCCTCCACCGACGGCAACGAACAGATCGCCGCTCGAAACGAGCCGCGAGTCGATCTGCATGCCCGTAACGGCAGCGGCGCTGCCTTCGAGACGGCCGAGGCCGCGGAGCGCGTCGAGCTCGAGCGGAATCACGCTGCCGCTCCGAGCGCGCGCAGCGCATCGCGCGCCGCTTCGCGATCGTCGAACGGGATCGTCCGGTCCGCGAGCTCCTGACCCTGCTCGTGCCCCTTGCCCGCCACGACGACGACGTCGCCGTCGCGCGCCGCCTCCACCGCGAGCCGGATCGCGCCGGCTCGGTCCGGTTCGACCTCGGCCGCTGCGACGAGCCCACGCCGAATCTCGTCGATGATCGCCAACGGATCCTCGCTGCGCGGATTGTCGGAGGTCACGATCACGACATCCGCGCACTCCGACGCGATGCGCCCCATCTCAGGACGCTTCTCGCGATCGCGATCGCCGCCGCACCCGAAGACGCAAATGACCCGTCCGGTCGCGAGCTCGCGCGCAGCTTCGAGCACGTTCGCAAGCGCGTCGGGAGTGTGCGCGTAGTCGACGATGACGTCGAACGGCTGCCCTTCGTCGATCGACTCGAAGCGTCCGGGCACGCCGCGCACCGATTCGAGCCCGCGCGCGATCGCGTCGTCCTCGATCCCCAGCAGCCGCGCCGCAGCAAACGCACCGAGCGCATTCTCCACGTTGAACCGTCCGCGCAAGCGCAGGTCGACACCCTCCAGCAGGGACGGCCCGACCTCCGCGTCGTCGACGACGCCGAACGTCAGTGCATCGGGACGATCTCGCGCGAGCCGGCGCCCGTATGGATCGCCGACGTTGATTGCCGCGAGCGGACGCTCCTCGAGAAACAACCGCCGCTTCGCCTCGAAGTAGTCGTCCATCGTGCCGTGGAAGTCGAGGTGATCCTGCGTGAGGTTCGTAAAGACGAGCACTGCGAACCGGACGCGATCGAGTCGCCCCATCGCGGACGCATGCGAGGACGCCTCGATCGCGCACGACCGGTCGCCGGCGTCGAGCATGTCCCGAAACGCGCGCTGGAGATCGATCGCCTCCGGCGTCGTCCGCGCGACCGCTCGGCGCTCACCGCCGACGCGCGCCTCGATCGTCCCGTACAAGCCCGGCCGCCGCCCGGCAGCTGCGAGCACGGCGAAGACGAGGAAGGTCGTCGTCGTCTTGCCGTTCGTCCCGGTTACGCCGACGACATCGAGCTCCGTCGTCGGATGCCCGAAGAACTCGTCCGCGGCAACGGGCATCGCCGCGCGGGTCGAGGACACGACGAGCTGCGGCACGTCGAGCTCGAGCGGCCGCTCGACGACAAGTGCGACCGCGCCGCTCGACACGGCCTCGGCGGCGAGGTCGTGACCGTCGACGTGCGCACCCGGCACGCAGAAGAAAACGGCGCCCGGGCTGACGCCGCGGGTGTCGTAGGTGAGGTCGCGGAGCTCGACCGGAGCGTACGCGCGAACGTCGATCGGCTCGAGCGCTGCGACGAGGCGCTCCAGGGGCATCATCGCCGCGCGAGTCTACCCTGCAGCCGCATAAATCCCTGCTCCGCTACTGATTTGTCGGCGCGTCGGGCGGAATCTCGAGGTACTGCAGCGCAGCGCTCGCGATCTGCTGGAACGCGGGCGCGGCAACCTCGGCGCCGAAGATGCCGCCGTGCGGCTCGTCGACCTTGACGAGCACGACGAGTCTCGGCCGCGACGCGGGCACGATGCCGACGAACGACGCGATGTACTTGCCGTCCGCATACCCGCCCCGGCCGTCCGGCACCTGCGCGGTACCCGTCTTGCCCGCGACGCGGTAGCCGGGAATCGCAGCCGTCTGGCCCGTGCCGACGGAGACGACGCCGCGCAGCATCGTCATCAACTGCGCGTCGACACGGCGCGACAGGATCCGCCGCCGACGCGCCGTCAGCCGAGGCGAGCCCTGGACGTGATCGACAAGGTGCGGCTGGATCCAAACGCCGTGATTCGCGAGCGCGGCGTAGACGGACGCCATCTGAATTGCCGTCACCGACACGCCCTGTCCGATCGGAACGTTGCCGATCGTGGAGCCCGACCACTTGTCTTCCCGCAGGACGATGCCGCTGCTCTCGCCCGGAAAGTCGATCCCCGTGCGGTGGCCGAACCCGAAGCGGTCGATCCATTCCGCGAGACGATGCTGCCCGAGCTTCTCGCGCGCGATCGTGATCGCGCCGACGTTCGACGACCGCGCGAGGATCTCCGCCACCGACATCGTCTCGGTGCCGCGCGGCTCGGCATCGTGGATCGTCCGATCGGCGACTTGGATCTGATACGGAAGCGTGAACCGCGTTTCGGGCGTGACGAGTCCTTCGGAGAGCGCGCCTGCAACGGTCACGACCTTGAACGTCGACCCGGGCTCGTACATGTCCGTCACCGCACGGAGCTTCTGCACCTCGGGCGACACGCTCGGGTACCGGTTCGCGTCGTAGCTCGGCACCGCGGCGAGCGCGAGCACCTTGCCGCTCCGAGGATCGAGCACGACCGCGGTCGCGGACTTCGCGTGCCACCGCGCGAGCGTCGCGCGCAGAACCTCCTCGGCGCTCGCCTGAATCGTGTGGTCGATCGTGAGATAGGCGTCGCGCCCTTGCCGCGGCGCCGCCTGGCGGACCACGTCGATCGTCTGGCCCGACGGATCGCGCAAGATCGTCTCGCTGCCGTCGCGACCCGCGAGCACGTGGTCGAGCTGGTACTCGAGGCCCGACAAGCCTTGGTTGTCGACGCCGACGAAGCCGAGCAGCTGCGCCGCCACGGAGCGTTGCGGATACGTGCGGCGCTGAGACTGCGTGAACCCGAAGCCGGTCAGTCGCTTCCGCATCAGCACGGCCGCTTCCCCCGGATCCGCCTGGCGCTCGATGTAGACGAACCCGCGTCTCCGGTCGGAGAGCTTGTCCCACACGGCATCCGGGTCGAGATCGAGCGTTCGCGCGACGATCCGCGCGACGCGTTTTGGATCGGCGATCTGCATCGGGTTCGCGTACACGGTGATCGCCTGCTCCCCGAGCGCGAGGCGCACGCCGGTGCGGTCGTAGATGGTTCCGCGACTCGCCGGAAGGACAATCGTTCCCTCTTGCTGCGATTGTGCGCGCGCCGCCAGCGAGCTCGCTTCGACTCCCTGAATCCACGT
>JBKPRX010000172.1:0-6737 GCA_046734795.1 Actinomycetota bacterium | reverse complement strand
GTCGCGGGCGCGCTCGAAGAAGTCGACCTCGACCGCTTCGAGCGGATCGTTCGACGCGAGCTGGTCGACGACGAGGACGGTCCCGCCCGGCCGCGTCACCCGCGCGAGCTCGGCGACGACGAGCTCGGGCCGCGGCAGATGATGGAGCGTCCGAAGTGTTCCGGCGAGATCGAACGACGCGCGCTCGAACGGCATCCGCATCGCGTCGCCGACGACGAACTCGACGTTCTCTCGACCCGCTGCCAGCTCGCGCGCGCGCTCGACTCGTTCCGGGTCCAGCTCCAGCCCGACGACGTGTGCGACGCGTGGCGCGAGCGCAAGCACAAGCGCACCGAGGCCGCTGCCGACGTCGAGCGCGCGTTCGTCGCCGCGCGGCTGGACGAAGCGCCAGATCCGGTCCTCGAGATCCTTCGAGCGTGCGACTTGGCTTTCGGCCACGAGATCGAGCGGGTTGCGTTCAGCCATCGACGACCGACCTGCGGGCGCGCGTCGACGCGGTGTTGATTCCGGTAGCCAGCTCGTAGGTGATCGTGCCCGCAACGCGAGCGTGGTGCTCGAGCAAGAGGCCGTGGCCGACGACGACGACCGGCGTTCCCTCGGGCAGCTCACGGTCGAGCTCGACCGCCGCCGCGTCCATGGAGACGGTGCCGACGACCGGCCGCAGCTCGCCGGCGACGCGAACCTGCGTCCCGGTTAGGTCGCGTCGGAAGCCGTCGGCGTAGCCGATCGGGATGATTCCGATCCACGTCGGTCGTTCGGCAACGAACCGGCGGCCGTAGCCGGTGCTCGCCCCGGGCCGTAGCTGCCGGATCTGGGCGAGGTACGTCTGCCACTGGAGAACCGGTGTGAGGCCGTCTTCCACGGGATCGGTCCCGAAGGGGGAGAGTCCGTAGAGCGCGATCCCACAACGCGCTGCATCGAATCGCGCCTCCGGGTAGCGCAGCGCCGCGGCACTGTTTGCGATGTGGCGCGTCAGGTGCGTGAACGTCGCCGTCACTTCCTTGAACCGCTCGATTTGGACCGCGACGAAGCCGGCGTCGACGTCTGCGGTCGCGAGGTGGCTCATCAACCCGACGACCTGCACATCGATCGAAGGCAGCTCGCTGAGGCCCCAGCGGCCCATGCCGGTGTCGAGCTTCAGGTGCACGGGGATGTCCGGCGGAAGGTCGGGGGCCGAGACGACGAGCTCGAGCTGCGCGTCCCGTGCGTGACCGACCTGTCGGTTCGACGCGGGGCCCATCACCACGATGCGCACGCCGGGAAACTCGCGCCGAAGGTCGAGACCTTCCGGCACCGTTGCGACGCAGAGCGCGGTTGCACCTGCCCCGAGCGCTGCGCCCGCCACGTCGGCGGCGCCGTGGCCGTAGCCGTTCGCCTTCACGACCGCCCAGAGCTCGGCGCCGTCGAGGCGGCCGAGAATGGCGCGGACGTTCCGGCGCACCGCGCCGAGATCGATGGTGATCTCGGAGCGGTGCACCGATGCGCCTAGACGAGGTGGAAGTCGACGCCGCGCACGCGGTGCGTTCTGCCGCGTTCGGCTGCGTTCGTCGCGGTGAGGTCGATCCCGGTCAGTCGCGCGTGCGGCTCGTCCCAGTGCTCGAAGCGGACGACGTTGTCGCCGAGCCGGAGCACGTCGCGTTCCTCGAGGTGACCGCCGAGCACCTTGTGCCACCGCTCTGCGAGCGCATCGGGTTCGCGTGAGGAGATCACGGCGGCCGCGAAGCCCTCAACGCGGTCGGTGCGAACGTGGTCGCGCCAGGACTCGCCGGCCCAGTGCCACGACTCGGGCGGATCGGCCCAGTCGAACGAGACGATCGCGCCGGGCAGGTCAGCCGGATGGATGTGCCAGCCGCGCTGGTTCTCGCGCTCGGCGCGCTCGACGATGCGGACGCCGGCGGTCTCCGCACGCGCTGCGGTCCCGTCGAAGTCGTCGACTTGGACGATCACCATGTAGCCGCCCTCACTCCCGACTCGTGCGAGGTAGCGCGCTGCAGGAGCAGTCGGCGCAGTGGGGCACACGAGCTCGAGAAAGTCCTCGCCCACGGGTAGGAGCACGTTCACGAGGTCGTACTTCGCGACACCTTGGTCGCGGAAGCACTCCTCGAGCCCGAGGGCGTCTTCGAGCTCCTCGCGCGCAGGCTCGAGCTCCTCGACTGCGAGAACGAGCTGACGGATTCGCACTACGACTCCAACGGCTCGAAGCGCGGCTCGCGCTTCTCGAGGAAGCTCGCAACGCCTTCGCCGAGGTCCGGCCACGTGAACGACTCCGCCATCGCGCGCTTCGTGTCGGTGAGCGCGTCCGGCAGCGACGCGTCGAGGTGGGCGTAGACCTGGCGCTTGATCGTCGCCATCGCCTTCGGTGACGACCACGTCGCGAGCTCGTGCGCGTACGCAACCGCTTGCGGAAGCAGATCCTCGGGCGGCAGCACACGGTTCACGAGCCCGATCTCCGCGGCTTCCTCTGCAAGGACGATGCGACCGGAGAGCAAGAGATCGAGCGCTGTTGCCGGACCGACGAGCCGCGGTAGCAGCCACGAGATGCCGTGCTCGGCGACGAGGCCGCGCCGCACGAACGCAGTCGTGAACTTCGCGCCGGCCGCTGCGAAGCGAACGTCGCACATCACCGCATGAACGAGGCCGAGGCCCGCGCACGCGCCGTTGATCGCGCCGATCACCGGCTTCGGGATCGACGTCGCATACGTGTGATCGCGCGTATCTGCCTCGTTCGCCGTCGCGCTCGCGCCCGTCTCTGCGACCGACGAGAGCAGATCCATATCCGCGCCGACGCAGAACGAGCGTCCCGCACCGGTCACGACGATCGCGCGTACCTCGGGATCGGCGGCGCAACGCTCGAGCGCCCCGAAGTAGTCCGCCTGCATCTGCCGCGTCCACGCGTTGCCGCGGTCGGGCCGGTTGAGGGTGATGACGCCGACAGGCCCGTCGAGCTCGAGGAGGGCAGCGGCTTCGGTCGCGGTTGCGGATTCGGCGGACACGGAAGCTCCTTTCGTCGTGGCTGTCCGACCTTGCCAGACGCGGGCCGCCCTTGTCGAGCTACGCATCTAGCTGCGCCGCCGAAAGAGGAAGCCTCGGTGCTCGACCGGATCCTCCGGAGCACCAGCCGCAGAGAACCAGGCCGACAGCAGGAACTCGCGCGCGAGCTCGAGGTTCGAGTCGGCCGCGCGCCGCACGAGGTCGTTGCGGTTCACGACCCAGCCGAGGTACTCCGTGTCGTAGCCGTAGGCATGCGCGCGCTGGAGGACGACGAACGAGTCGGTGGTGAGCGCGACCGGCAGCCGCGTGACGAACAGATAGTCGCCTGTCGCGCCGGCGAGCTTCGCGAGTAACGACGGCCAGTCCTCGACGTAGTGCAGCGAGCTGCTCGCGAGCACGAGGTCGTAGCGGCGCTCGAGGCACGACTCGTCGGTGTGGAAGCGAACGTGCGGCAGAACCTCGCGACCGCGTGCAGCGATCGGCTCGACCTCCTTGCAGTGGTACTCGAGCTCGAGCCCCGGCACGAGCACGCGACTCAGCGGCTCGTAGTGCGCGAGCCCTCCGCCCCAGTCGAGGATCGCGAGTCGGTCGCGATTTCGTGCGGCGAGCGCGAGCGCGTAGGCGAAGCTCACGATCGTGTTGTGCGACTCGCGGTTCGAACGGTCGACCGGCTCGCCCGAGCGAACCTCGTGGTTCAGCCCGAGCGGTCCGGGCCCTTCGAGCGCGTCGAGATACGACTGCCACTTCGCTGCATATGCGTCGGCGACCGCGTCGCCGGACCAGCCTCCGACCTTGCGGTGCCAACCGTCAGGCACGTACTCCCACTCGGGCTGCGGCGGCTCGGCGGGCGCCGCTGCCGGTTCGTCGGGGACGGTTTCGCGCTCGACGACAGCATCGTTTTCGCCGCGACCGAGCGCGCGATCCTTCGTCCACTTGAGCCCATCCCACAAGTAGGGCGGCGTGAGTCCTTTGGCGAAGAGACGAACGCGTGCGCCGAGCGGCACGTCGCTCACGCGAGCACCTGCGGAAGCATCGCGATCAAGTCGCTCGCGACGAGCCCACGCTGCTCGGGCGCGACAACGCTCGCCTGCTGCTGCGCTGCGGCTGCCGCGACGGCTGCGAGCTCGGGCCGCATTCCCTTCGCGAGGAATGCAGCGACGATTCCCGTGAGCACATCACCCGTGCCCGCGGTCGCGAGCGAGGGCCGCCCGTGCGAGACGACGAGCACGCCGCTCTCGGGCCCGGCCACCAGCGTGTCGGGCCCTTTCAGGAGGACGACGCACCGGAATCGTTCGACGGCTTCTTGCAGCGCTTCGAGTCGATGCGCTGCGATCCAGCTCGACTCGCGCCCGAGTAACCGCGCGAGCTCGCCCTCGTGCGGCGTGAGCACGCGCGCCGCCGGCCACGAAGCGGCTTCGAGCTCGTACAGCGCGTCTGCATCGACGACGACCGGCAGCTCGAGCTCGGCAAGCAGGCGCCGCACGAGCTCGCGCGGGCCGGTGCCGCGGCCGAGCCCCGGGCCGAGCGCGACGGCGTCCGCCTTCGCCGCGAGGTCGCCGACCTCTGACGCGGCGTCCGCGCGAACGACGCCGTCCTCTTCCGGCAGGGGCCGCTTGACCGCCTCGACCAGGCGCTGCTCGAGCACCTGGAGCGCCGACGACGGAGCAGCGACCGTGACGTACCCGGCATCCGCCCGGAGCGCCGCCGCCGCGGTAAGTGAGGCCGCGCCCGTGAGTCCCCGCGAAGCGCCGACCACGAGGACGTGGCCCGCCGTGTACTTGTTGTCTCGTTCGCCGCGGGCCGGCACCTCGCGGAGCACCTCCGGTCCGACGAGGCCGATCGACGTCTCTTGCGGGTCGAGGCCGATGTCGACGACGTCGACTTCGCCGGCGTGGAAGCGCCCCGGTGCGACGACCAGCCCGACCTTTCGTCCGTGAAACGTGACAGTGCCGGTCGCGACGACAGCGGGACCGGAGACTTCGCCCGTCGAGGCGTCGACCCCCGACGGAACGTCCACCGCGAGCACCGGGACCCCGAGGCCGTTCATCCGCTCGATCAGCGCGGCCGCCGGCGCGCGCGGCTCACCCCGGAAGCCGGTACCGAAGAGCGCGTCGACGACGACGTCAGGCTCGCCGAGCGCATCTTCGCCGGCCTTCGCATCGACGACCGCTGCGTCGCAGCCCTCGCTTCGCAGCGCCTCAGCCGCGATACGGCCGTCGCCGCCGTTCGCTCCGCCGCCACAGACGACCGTGAACCGGCGTGCGTCGCCAAACCGCGTTCGCACGGCGCGTGCAACCGCCTCGCCCGCGCGCCGCATCAATACGTCGACGTCGTGATCCGCTTCGGCGCGACGCATCTCGTCGGCGGTGTACAGCGGCTCCGTCTTCATTCGACGCCGACGACGACCGCGACAGCCGCTGCGAGCTCGCGCGAGTGCGTCATCGACAGGTCAATCTGCCGCGCGCCGACGCTGCGCGCGCGTTCGGCCGCGCGTCCGTGCAGCGTGACCGACGGCTTCGGTCTGCCGACGATTTCGATCTCGCGCCACGCGAACAACCGTGCGACGCCGAGGCCGATCGCTTTGCCGACGGCTTCTTTGCCGGCGAAGCGGCCGGCGAAGCTCTGCGCCGGGTTCTTCCGCGACTCGCAATATGCGCGCTCAGCGTCTGTGAAGCACCGCTCGCGAAACGCCGGGTAGCGGTCGAGCGCGCGCCTGATCCGCTCGATCTCGATCACGTCGAGCCCGACGCTTCCAACCGTCACACGTGCTCCGCCAGCCAGCTGGGCAAGTGGGCGAGCGAGGAAACGATGCCGTCCGGGTGGACCGTCGAGCGCTCGACTGTGTCGGGCCGGAACTTCCCTGTTCTGACGAGGACGGTACGAAGGCCGGATCGCTGCGCGCCCGCGATGTCGGACTCGAGATCGTCGCCGACCATCCACGTCAGCTCGGCATCTGCATCGAGCGCCTCGCATGCCGCCGCGAAGTACGCCGCGCTCGGCTTGCCGAGCACCGTCGCCTCTGTCTGCGCCGCGTACTCGAGCCCTGCGACGAACGCGCCCGCGTCGAGGAGCGGCCCATGCTTCGTCTGCCACCAGCGATTCTTGTGCAGGCAGTACAGCTCCGCGCCGCCTTCGAGCTCGGCGAACGCGCGCGCGAGATTCATGAAGCTGAAGACGAGATTCGTCTCGGGTGTCTCGTCCGCGCCGCCGACCAAAACGGCTTCTGCGTCCTCGCCGACGAGCTCGATCCCGTCGAGATCGGCGACGATCGCGTGCATCACGAGCGCGAGCACGCGCTTGCCGGCGAGAGCGTGAGCAGCGGCAGAGGCGGTCGTCTGGAGCTCGGACTCGTCGACCTCGATCCCAAGCGCTCGCAGCTCTTCCGCGAGACTCGCGCGCGTCTGGCGCGTGTTGTTCGTGACGAAGCGCAGCCTGTGCCCGTCGCGCCGAAGCTCCTCGACCGCGCTCGCGGCGCCGGGGATGAGCTCGCCGGAGACCTGCAGCACGCCGTCCACGTCGAGGAGAATCGCGGCCATGGACGCCGAGTGTATTCGGGTGACGAGAAGTGTCGCGCTCCCGCGCAGCGAGATTCGACTGCGCACGTCGCGGTCGAGCGGTCCCGGCGGGCAGCACGCGCAGAAGACCGAGACGCGGGTCGAAGCGACATTCGAGGTCGAGACATCCGCTGCGCTGACCGAAAACCAGAAGCGTCGCGTTGTCTCACGCGCGGGTCCCGTCTTGCGTGC
>JBKPRX010000171.1:0-4850 GCA_046734795.1 Actinomycetota bacterium | reverse complement strand
CTCCGTAAGGCCTGCGACAAGCTCGGCGCAGCGACACGTACGCAAGCCGTCGCGGCTGCGCTCCGCCTGGGCTTGATCGAGTAGCTACTCGGCTTCGAGCTCGTTTCCCGTTCCGGTCAGGTCGTGGATGATGAAGAGCGGCGAGCCCAGATGGGAGGGCGCCTTCGTCTGCGCCGTCACCTTTCCAAGCTCTGGATACTCGGCGATCTCGTACGCGGCATCGCCGCGACTGCTCGCCATCAGGTAGCGGACAGGCTCGTCGGTTCGGTTGTCGAGTGTGTGCGCGCCGGCTGGGCCGGTTGGAAAGTGGACGACGTCGCCTTCCGCAAGCTCGCGCTCACCTTCCGGCGTTCGCAGCGTCGGCTGCCCTCGTAAGACGACGAGCAGCTCCTCGGAGCCGTGATGAAAGTGGTACGTGCCGCGGAGGCCGGGCGGAATCTCGTAGACGGACGCACCGAGCACGCCGTCGCGCGGAAACCGCGTCGACTTCGTGCCGCGTTCCCACTCGCTCTCGCCGAGCGAGTCCCAGTCGTCGGACCACACGTTCGCCATAGCCCCTCCTCGTCGAACTAACGAAGAAGGCACTTTGACCCAAACAGTACGAAGCGCGCGGGAGACCGCGATCTCCCGCGCGCGCAGTTCGTCCGAACCGGCTAAAAGCCGGAGAACATTCCGAAGCCAGTGTGTCCCCCACCCTTGGCGAGCATCATTGCGAGCGCGGTGGCGAGCACGAAGATCACGTACAGGTTGACCTTCTTCACGCGGTTCACCTCCTTCTAGAAGTGGAAGTCCTGGAGGGCTTCAGCCGCTTTGCGGTAGAGCGTCGCGGCACGTTCTGGATCTGCATGCCGTGCGAGATCGCCTTGCGCGACCCACGCGGCTGCGCGGTGGCTCGTCGAGTCGAGCTCGTCGAACGCAATCTCGGCCGCGTCGAACCACGTTCCGGCCTCGTCGAGCCGTCCTTGCTCGAGGAGTGCGCGGCCGACGACGAGACGCGCGTTGCCGATCTCGTCGATGTAGTCGTTCCGACCGTCGAGAATCGCGAGCGCCTCGCGCGCTTCTCGCTCCGCCTCCGCGTGATGCCCGCAGCGGAGATGAACCTGGGCAAGTGACGAAAGAATCTGAGCAGCGTCCACGTCGGCGCCGATCTCGACCGCGAGCCGGTGTGCCCGCTCGAGCGTGCGCGCCGCCTCTCCGTGCTGGCCGAGCAAGAAGAGCAAGCCGCCGAGGTTGTTCGTCAAGCGCGCGACGTTGAGGCGGTCCTGCACGCTCGCGTACAAGTCGTGCGCTTCCTCCGCGTAGTAGCGCGCGAGCAGCCATTGACCTTGCCGTTCTGCGCTGACCGAGGCGAGGAAGTACGCATGCGCGACGCTGTGGTCGTCGCCGAGGCCGCGTGCGAGCTCGAGTGCGTGCTCGACGTCCGCTCGCGCCGCCTCCCATTCGCGCTGTCGCTGGTAGCAACGCGCGCGCCAGAGCAACGCATGTGCGCGGACCCAATCCGTCGTCTGCGTCGACCTCTCGCAGAGCTCGAGCGCGAGCGTCAGGAGCGAGATCGCGGTCGTGTTTGCGTTGCGCTTGTGTTGACACGCGCCGAGGCGCATGAGCGCTTCCGCGCGCTCGCGATCGCCCAACGCCGGACCTTCCGAGAGCTCACGTGCGCGCTGGAACGCGAAGAGCGCCTCGTCGAGACGCCCGTTAACGAGCGCGACCCAGCCCTCCACGACATATGCCCTGAACGCGAGCTGCGGTTGCCCGACAGGGATCGGCGTTGCTTCGGCGAGGAGCGACGCCCCCTCGTCCACGCGTCCTGCATCGCAGAGAGCCTGGGCGCGCTCGAGCTTCACCCGAAGCGGGCTGATGCGATCTGCGCCGAGTTCCGGACCGGTTGCAACCAAGTCCCGTCGCCGCCGCGGTGCGCGGGTTTCATACGCCAGGCTCAAGTCCCACTCACCAAAATGCATCGCGGCAGGCGCGTCGAGGCCGGGCGCGCGTGCCCGCGATCCCCGCTCCGGAGGAGCCCCATCGCCACCAGGTAGCGCCGTCCTCCGGAACCGTGACGAGCGCAAGCGCGCGCCGGGAATCCGTGCGGGGGTGAGACGAGACGACTTCCTTGTAGATGTTCCTGCGGCTCTGTACGACCTTCGTCTGCGCGCTCTGCCTGCTTGCAACGCCCGCGCTCGCGCAGGCAAGCGGCGGGTCGTACCGCTTCGACGGAGGGACGCCGCAGCAGCAGGCGCAAGTGCGCTCGGCGCTCGATGCGAGCTCGTTCGACTGGAACATCGTTCCCGCGAAGATCACGGTCCACATCGCAGCGGGTCACGACTCCGAGGCGACACCCGGAGAGATCTGGCTCGACGGCGACTTGCTCGACGCGGGCAAGTTCGCTTGGGGAACCGTCCAGCACGAGTACGCGCATCAAGTCGACTACCTCGTCGTGAATCCGGTGCAGCGCGCTCGACTCGCTGCCGCGATCGGCGGCAGCTCCTGGTACGCCGAGGGCGACGCGAAGCACGAGGAACTCGGGTCAGAGCGTTTCGCGTCGACGCTCGCGTGGACGTTCTGGCAGTCGAAGGACAACTGCATGAAGCCGTCGTCGTCGAGCGACGAGTCGGCAGCGATGACGCCGACGGCGTTCAAGGCGCTCCTGACGAGCACGCTCGCGACGACCGTGACGACGACGCACGTCACGCGGCGCTAGTCGCGGCGTCTAGGTGATGAGCGACTGGCGAAGCGCGGTCGCGACGGCTTGCGTACGCGTGTCGGCGTCGAGCTTGGCCATCGCCTTGCGGACATGCGTCCGAACTGTTTCGGGCGAGATGAAGAGACGCTTGCCGATCTCCTCGTTCGTCAGCCCGTCGGCAAGCAGCCGGAGCACGTCGCGCTCGCGCGGCGAGAGTGTCGGCAGCTGGTTCGAAGCCGACGCCGCGAGCACACCCGCAAGCACCGGATCGACGTAGGTGCCGCCCTTGGAGACGATCTCGACCGCGCGGACGAGGTCGCTGAGCGGCGCTTCCTTCAACACGAAGCCCCGAACACCGACGTCGAGCGCTTCGGTGACGAGCGCGCGGTCGCCGTACGCCGTGTAGAAGACGAGGTGCGTGCCCGGAGCGCGCTCGCCGACTCGGCGGGCGAGCTCGATGCCGCCGAGCCGCGGCATCCGCACGTCGACGATCGCGACGTCCGGCTTCCGGGCCTCGATCTTTGCGAGCGCCTCTTCGCCGTTTTGGGCGCGGCCGATCACATCGATACTCGAGTCCGCCAGCACCTCGCACAATGCGGAAAGCATGGCGGGGTGGTCGTCGGCGACGATCGCCGTTATCCGGCCGGCCACGGTGACATCACTCTGCGTCACGGACAGGGCTTCGTCAATCGTGCTGCCTCATGTCAGCGAGCCTACCGCGGACAACCGCAAGAAGCGAAGCGCGGTGCGCAGGACCGCTACGAGCATGGTTGACTGAGGCCGAGGACGCCATCCAGTGAGCACCGGTCTCCAAGCCCGCGACGTGATCCTCCGCGACGGCTCGACGCTCCGTTTGCGGCCTCCGGGCGCGGCCGACGAGGACGGCCTGCTCGAGTTCCTCGGCGGCCTCTCGGATCGGAGCAGGTACCTGCGGTTCCACGGCTTTCCGCATCTGCGGAGCGAGCTCGTCGCGCCTGCGCTCGATCCGGATTGGCACGAGCGTGGTGCGCTCGTCGGCGAGCTCGGCGGCAGGATCGTCGCGCTTGCGAGCTACGTGCGGCTGCGCGACGCTGCGACCGCCGAGGCGGCATTCGCGGTCGACGACGAGCTGCAAGGACGAGGCATCGGCACGCGGCTCCTCGAGCAGCTCGCCGAGCAGGCAGCAGGCGCCGGGATCGAGCGGTTCGTCGCGGAAGTGCTCGCCGAGAATCGCCGCATGCTCGACGTCTTCCGCGAAGCGGGCTTCGAGGCGACCCGCCGGCTCGACGCGGGCGAGATCGAGGTGAGCTTCTCGATCGAGGCGACCGAGCGCTATCGCAACCGCGTTGCAGAGCGCGACCACCTCGCGGTCACCGCGTCGTTGCAGCCTTTCTTCCTGCCGCGCACGCTCGCCGTGATCGGCGCCTCGCCGCGGCGCGGGTCGATCGGCGGCGAGCTCTTCCGCAACGTCGTCGCGGCCGACTTCGCCGGCGCCGCGTATCCCGTGAATCGAAGCGGCGAGCCGGTCGCCGGCGTGCGGTCGTACTCGAGCGTCGGGGACATTCCGGAGAGCGTCGAGCTCGCGGTCGTGTGCGTTCCGGGGCAGCACGTGCTCGCGGCGACGGAGGACGCTCTGGCCGCGGGGGTGCGCGCGCTCTGCGTCATTTCGGCCGGCTTCGCCGAGACCGGGCCCGAGGGCGCCGAGCGGCAAGAGCAGCTGATCGCGCTCGTCCGTGCGCACGGCGCGCGCCTGATCGGGCCGAACTGCCTCGGGATCGCGTCGGCGGCGGTGCATCTGAACGCGACATTTGCGCCGCGTGCCTTTCCGCCGGGGCCGATCGGCTTCTCGTCGCAGAGCGGTGCGCTCGGCCTCGCCTTGCTCGAACGTGCCCAAGAACGCGGCCTCGGCTTCTCGGCGTTCGTCTCGATCGGAAACAAAGCCGATGTCTCCTCGAACGACTTGCTCGAGTGGTGGGAGGAGGACGACGAGACGGCACTTGTTCTGCTCTACGTCGAGTCGTTCGGCAACCCGCGCAAGTTCGCGCGCACGGCGCAACGTCTCGCGCGCTCGAAGCCGGTCCTCGCGATGAAGAGCGGCACGTCGCGCGCAGGCCGGCGCGCGGCGAGCTCGCACACCGCAGCGCTCGCAGGCGCGGAAGCAGCCGTCGACGCGCTGTTCCGGCAAGCGGGC
>JBKPRX010000170.1:0-14645 GCA_046734795.1 Actinomycetota bacterium | reverse complement strand
CCACGCAGTGGTCGGCCTTAACCAGGACGAGGCGGCCGTGACGGCAGACGTCCGCGGGCCCGACGGGCAGCATCGGCTGACCGCTCGCTACCTGGTCGGCTGCGACGGCTACCGAAGCAGCGTGCGCGACCTCGCCGGCATTCCGTTCCCCGGGATCACGTACCCGGAGATCCAGCGGCTCGCCGAGGTCACGATTCCCGATTCGGTGACCGTGCTCGAAAACGGCGACCTCGACGTCGCGGGCGTCGTGCGGATCCCCTTCGGCTTCAGGCGAACAGAGCACGGTGAGTTCGCGCAGGGGTCGACCAACCCGGCACGCATGGGGCTCTACACGAGCGAAGAGGAGACCACCGATTACGACGAGGAGGAGCCACTGACCTTGGCCGAGCTTCGGGACAGCATCCGGCGCGTACTCGGCGTGGAGCTTCCCCTCGGAGAACCGACGCGGCTCATTCGGTTCACTTTTCACGCGCGACTCGTCGAGCGATTCCGTGACGGGCGGGTCTTCCTCGCCGGCGATGCCGCCCACTTGTTTCCTGCCCCAGGCGTTGCGCTCAACGCCGGCCTGATGGACACCGTCAACCTCGGCTGGAAGCTCGCCGCGGCCGTCCATGGCTGGGCGCCTGCCGACTTGCTGGACACCTATGACGACGAGCGCCGGCTCGCCGCCGAACGCACGCTGCTCCACACCCGAGCCCAGGTCGCAATCAGGCGCGGACACGACACAGCCGCGGAAGCGCTGCGTGAGCTCTTCCAGGAGTTGCTCGCCGACGAGCAGCCGTTACGTCGCCTCGGAGGGCTCATGGCGGCCACCGACTTCCGCTACCCCGCTTCGGACCCCAACGGGCATGCCTTGACCGGCACGTTCGCACCCGGCCTCGCGCTCGGCGCGACGCGCCTCGCCGAGCTCAGCCACAGTGCGCGACCTGTGTTCCTCGACCTCGCCGGGCGCGCAGACCTCGGCGAGGCCGCACACGACTGGCAGCACCGCGTCGACGTCCACGTCACCGAAGGCGACGACCGGCCCGCCGACGCGCTCCTGATCCGGCCCGACGGCTACGTCGCCTGGGCGGCTGCACTCGACGAGCCGAGCGACACTGCCGAGCCCGCGCTGCGGGAGGCGCTCGCCGGTTGGTTCGGACCGCCTGAACACAACTGAGGCACGTCTTACGGAGTTCTTACCTCGATGCTCCGATTCACTGACGCACGCTCGCGTGCCGATCCATAGCCTCTGACTGTGGCGGCACGCGTTCGAAATCCCCTGCTTGCTGAGCGCGACGGCCGTCTCGTCTTTGCCATCCAGCTCTGCGACACGCTCGCGTTCGGGCTCGGAATCATCGCGCTGCCGTACCTCGTGCTCCAGCAGACGGGCTCGGAGCCGCTCTCGGGCTTGACGGCGGCATTCGGGACGCTCCCCTACGTGCTCTTCGGTCTCTTGGCCGGGGTCGCAGGCGACCGGCTCGCGCGCAAGAAGGTTCTGATGGTCTCGTACGCCGGCAAGGCGGTGGCCGCCTCGACGATTCCGATCTGGGCGGCGATGAACGACGGACACGTGCCGCTCGGGATCATCCTCGGTGCAGCGTTTCTCGTCGGCGTGGGCCGGAGCTTCGTCGACGCATCGGTCTTCGGAGCCGTCGCCGAGATCGTCACGCCCGAACGCTTCGTGGAGGGTCAGGCAGTGCTGACGCTCGCATGGTCGACGGGACAAGTCTTGGGCCCGATCGGCGGCGGCGCACTGCTTGCGGTGCTCGGAGGCGCTGACGTGATTGCAGTGCAAGCGGCGCTCTTTGTCGCCGGCTCGCTCCTCGTCTTGCTCTTGCGTATCGGTACGAAGCCGAGCCAGTCGACGGGCGAGAGCGTTGTGGAGATGGCGCGCGAAGGGCTGCATGTCGTCTTCAGGATCCCGATCCTCCGACTGCTGACGTTCACCGGTTTCGTGTGGTTTCTGTGCATCGGCGGTGCGCAGGCGATGCTCGTCGCGTACTACAAGGTCGGGCTCGGCTTCGACAAGCGAACGCTCGCAACTGCGCTGGCGCTTGCCGGCGTGTCGGGCGGCGCATGCGCGCTCTTCACGCCCGCGATGTCGCGGCGGTTCGGCGTACTCGCCATGTTCGCGTTCGGGACGGGAATCACCGGCGTCGCGATGGTCGGCCTCGCGAGCGCACGCGGTGCGCTGCTCGCATTCCTGTGGGCGATCATGTACGGCGCTGCCATGCAGATTGGCGTGACGATGCTCGTGTCCGAGCGCCAGCGCCATGCGGCCTGGCACCTCCAATCGCGCGTCGGCATCTCGGGGCGGATGGTCTCGCTCCTCGGCGTGAGCATCGGCGGCTTCGCAGCCTCCGGCCTGAGCTCGATCCTGCCGTTGCGCGCGGTCTACGCGGGCGCAGGGCTCCTCGCCATGGCGGCGACTGCGATCGCAACGCCGCGGCTTCGCCGCACGGCCAGTGAGCCGACACGGCTCGAGGTGCCGCGCGAGGCGGGCGAGGCGCGCCAAGCGGCCTAGCTCAGCTTGCGTCTGCAGCCTACGATTCGGATGTGACCGACGTAGCTGCGGAGAATCTCGAGGCGCAAGAGGCATGGAACGGCGTCCTCTTCGACCGCTTCGTCAAGTACCGCCACGTCGTCGTCCCCGGACTGACGGCACATGGTGACCGGGCCATGCGTCTCGTCCCGCCGAATACGGGCGACCGCGTGCTCGACATCGGTTGCGGGTTCGGCGACACGACGCAGCAACTCGCGGCGCTCGTCGGGCCGACCGGAAGCGCGCTCGGCGTCGACATCGCACCGCGCTTCATCGAGACGGCGCGGTCGGAAGCTTCACTCGCCCGCGTCGACAACGTGCGCTTCGAGGTGCACGACGTTCAGGTCACGAGCTTCGACGAGACGTTCGACTACGCATTCTCGCGGTTCGGCACGATGTTCTTCGACAATCCCGTGCCGGCACTCCGGAACGTGCGTGAGGCACTTACGCCCCGCGGACGCCTTTGCATGGTCGTGTGGCGACGCAAGGTCGACAACCCGTGGATTCACGTCGCAGAGAACATCGTCAAGCCGCTCGTCGAGGTGCCGGAGGAGACCGACGAGCCGCGTTGCGGACCGGGGCCTTTCGCGATGGCCGACGCCGACACGGTCAGCGGCCAGCTCAAGAGCGCCGGCTTCACAGACATCGGTCTCCATCGCTTCGACAGTCCGCTCAAGCTGGGCGACACGATCGACGAGGCGGTCGAGATGAACCTTGCGCTCGGTCCCGCAGCTGAAGCGGTCCGCCTCGCCGGCGAAGAGGCAGAGAAGATCCGGCCGCACCTCGAGAGCCTCTTGCGTGACGGCCTCGCGCAGTTCGAGACGCCGGACGGCGTCGTCGGCATGTCGTCGACGTGGATCGTCAGCGCGAAGTCCGCGTGACGTACGCGTTACGCGCGACGCTGAGAGCCGACGCCGAGACCGGCTTGACGCGCGAGCCATGCCGTCCGCAGCTGTCGCGCGCGCTCCTCGAGCGACGTCAACAGCGATTGCAGCTCGTCGAGCTGCGGCCGCAGCGTCTCGACTCTGCGTAGTTCCGAAGCGATCTCGTACAGCGGCGTCTCGCGGCGAGCCGTCAGTTGTTCGAGCCGTCGCTCGCTGCCGTCGATCTGCGCTTGCAACGTGCGCCGCCACGCTTCGCCTTCCTCGCGCAGCGAACGCAGGTCGGCCTCCGTGGCCGGGCAATCGCGAACGACATCCCGGAGGCGCGAGATGAGCGCGAACTCCAGCGACTGGGCCATGCAGCCCCAGCCTGACACATCGTGCCCGCCCGCGCGCTCGGCCTATGGAACCGGCGCGACCGCGAGCACCCGTCGCCGCACGAGCGTGAGCGCGGTGCCGATGGCGACCATCCAGCACTTGCCGATGAACTGGCCGGTGAAGAACTCCTCCGAGCCGAAGGCGATCCAGAGAAAGAGGAACGAGTCGATCGCCGTGCCGACGGTTGCGCTGAGGCCGACACCCGCGCTGAGGCTCCGGTTCCGGATCGGCGTGAAGACGAGCGCCTCGACCGTTTCGCTGACCGTGAAGGCGACCACGCTCGCGAGCGCGATCCGCTGGAGGTCGCTCCAGCCTGCAAGCTCGCCGACCGCCCACGAGATCAACCCTGCGACGTAGACCATCGCCATCGTCGGCCAGAGCCCCGCCAGCTGCTGGATCCAATCGCGGAGCACGAGGACTGCGCCGATCGCGAACACGCCCGCCGGTGCCTGGTAGCCGAAGCCGACGTCGACGACATACGTCGCCGCCAGCCAATTCGCGAGCACGACGAGGCTCGTGTAGAGAACTGCAAGCGGCACGAAGAGCTTCACGCGGTCAATCTTGCCGGAGTCACGGCGCTACACTCGCTGCGTGGCAACCCAGCAAGAGCAGCAGGAATTCGTCGCGCTCGGCCACGCAGGAAGCGAGCACTACGCAGGACTCGAGACGTTCCCCAATCCCGGCGTCGAGCGTGTCGAGATGACAAGCGACGAGGTCAGCTCCGTTTGTCCGATCACAGGCCAGCCCGACTTCTACGTCGCGAAGATCGAGTATCGGCCCGGCGCTTCGTGCATCGAGTCGAAGTCGCTGAAGCTCTACCTCTCTCGCTTCCGGAACGAAGGCGTCTTCTGCGAGGCGCTCGCCGTGAGGATCCGCGACGACGTTGCGGAGGCGCTCGGCATCGAGGGCGCCGAGGTTCGCGTCACGCTCACGCAGAAGCCGCGCGGCGGCATCACGATCGTCGCGACTGCCTAGAACTCAGCGCCGCCGAAGCGACGCGTCTTCGAGCGCCGGTGGCGTCCAGCCGGCGTCGGCTCGGTTGAAGTTCGTTCCCGGCGGGACGATCTCGTCGATCCGGTCGAGAAGCTCCTCGTCGAGCTGGACGTCGGCTGCGCCGAGCTGCGACTCGAGATGCTCCATCGTGCGCGGGCCGACGATCGCCGCCGTCACGGCCGGATGACGCAGCACGAAGGCGAGCGCCAAGTGAATGAGCGTGAGCCCGGCTTCCTCGGCGATTTGCGCGAGCGCGTCGGCGGCCTCGAGCTTCCGCTGGTTCTCCGGTAGCGAGAGGTCGAAGCGTCCGGGGATCCGCGCCGCGCGCCGGCTCGTCTCGACCTCCGCGTCCTTGCGGTACTTGCCGCTCAACCAGCCGCCGCCGAGCGGGCTCCACGGAATCACTGCCATCCCGTGCTCCTGACACACCGGCAGGACCTCGGACTCGATCCCGCGCACGAGCAGCGAGTACGGCGGCTGCTCGCTCACGTAGCGCACGTGGCCGCGCCTCTCCGCGACCCATTGCGCAGCCACGATCTCGCTTGGCGGATACGTCGACGAGCCGACGTACCGAACCTTCCCGGCGGCCACGAGATCGCTGAGCGCGCCGAGCGTCTCGTCGTGATCGGTGTCCGGATCCCAGCGGTGGATTTGGTACAGGTCGATCCAGTCCGTTCCGAGCCGACGGAGGCTCGCATCGCACTCTTGGAAGATCCAGCGCCGCGAGTTGCCACGTTCGTTCGGATCGCGGCCCATCGAACCGTGCACCTTCGTCGCAAGGAAGACGTTGTCGCGGCGATCGGCGAGCGCTTTCCCGACGATCTCCTCCGACTCGCCGCGCGCATAAACGTCCGCGGTGTCGATGAAGTTGATCCCCGCGTCGAGCGCTGCGTGGATGATCCGGATCGAGTCGTCGTGATCCTCGTTGCCCCACGCGCCGAACATCATCGCGCCGAGACAAAGCGGGCTCACCTTCACGCCGGTGCGGCCGAACGGGCGGTACTCCATAGGCCGACCCTATCGACGGAGCGCCAGCAGCGCGCCGATCTCGTCCGCAACCGCGTCGAGCGGCGCAGGATCGCGCGCTGCACGCGCGAGCACCAGCGCGCCTTCGAGCGCGGCGAGGATCGTGGTCGCGAGCCGTTGCGGCTGGGAGTAGCCGTCGCGAACGAGCTGCTTTTGCAACACGTCGCTCCACGCGCGAAACGCGCGATCGCAGACGTCCGCGACCTCCGCATCTTCAGCTGCAGCTTCGAGCACCGCCGTCGCGAGCGGGCAGCCGTCCGAGTAACCGCTACCGCCGAGCAGCTGGGAGACGAACGACACGTACGCGAGGACCGCGCTCGTTGTGTCCCGCGACTCTGCAACGAGCTTCTCGAAGAGCCGCTCGACCCCGGTGCCCGACGAGCTCAGTGCGGCGAGAACGATCTCGTGCTTCCCGCCCGGAAAGTGGAAGTACACGGAGCCGATCGGCACCCCGGCCTCCGCTGCGATGTCCTTGATCCCGGTCGCGCGATAACCGCGACGCTGGAGCAGCGTGCCCGCCGCTCGCACGAGCCGTTGGCGTGCGTCGCTGCGCGGCCGACCCATCGAGAGATCGTACTAGAACGATTGTTATAGTTACTTCGTGACGCAGGTGCCCGAAGGCTTCTCGCCCTCCGAGCGCACCGGCCCGTTCTTCGACCTCATCGGCCCCATCTACACCCGCGAGGACGAACGCGGCATCGAGCTCGGCCTGCGGGTTCGCGAGGAACACTGCAACGCCCGCGGATTCGTCCACGCCGCGGTGCTCTCGGCGCTTCTCGACGTCGTCGCCGGCCGCAACTGCGTCCTCGCCGGTGGCGACCAACAGCACTTCGTGACGGTCAACCTGAACGTCGACTTCATTGCGGCGGCACGCAACGGCAACTGGCTCTCGGCGACCGCGCGCGTCACGCGCGTCGGTCGAAAGCTTGCGTTTGCCGACGCGATCGTCGAAGCGGACGGCAAGCCGGTCGCGAAGGCGAGCGTCGTGTTCGCGACCGCTTGAGTGTCAGCGGCGCCTCAGCGCGATCCGCACGCCGAACAACGTCAACGCGATCCCGGTGATGCCGTCCACGACGCGACGGATCGGCGGTCGTCCGAGCACGTTGCCGAGACGAGCGACCGCCGCCGCGTACAGAGTCAGCCACGTCAGCGTGAGCGCGTAGAACGCAAGTCCGAGGACGAGCATGGCTGCGAACGCGCCGCGGCCGCCGGTCGTGAACTGGGGCAGGAAGCTCGTGAAGAAGACGGCGATCTTCGGGTTGCCGAGATTGCTGAGCAGTCCTTGGCGGTACGCGATTGCCGGCTTGAGGGGCGGCGCCGCTCGGCGAGAGCTCGGCTCGTCCGGCCTTGGTCGAAGCGCGGCTCGCAACGCTTGCACGCCGAGGAAGAGCAGGTATGCCGCACCGGTGACCCGCAACGCGATGAACAGCGGCTCGGACGCAGCGAGGAGCGCCGCAACACCGACGCTCGCCGCAACGGCCCAGACGAGGATTCCGGTCGTGATCCCGAACGCGGTCGCGATGCCCGCCCGACGTCCCCGCAGCGAATTGCGGAGCGTCAGCGCCATGTCCTGACCCGGCGTGACGATGAAGAGAAGCGCAACGGCGAAGAACGTGCCCACGTTCGTCATCGCGCGGCACGCTCGGCTTTGAGCTCGGGAAAGTCGTCTTCGCGGAACTCCGGTCCGGCGCGCTCGCCCGCGCGCTGCTCCTCCTGCGTGCGCAGCTCAACGCGACGAATCTTTCCTGAGATCGTCTTCGGCAACTCGGCGAACTCGAGCCGTCGTACGCGCTTGTACGGCGCGAGATGCTCGCGCGCGTACGCGAGGATCGAGAGCGCCGTCTCCTGCGTCGGCTCGTGGCCCGCGGCGAGCGCGACGTACGCCTTCGGAACCGCGAGCCGCAACGGATCGGGCGCAGGAACGACGGCGGCTTCCGCGACCGCTTCGTGCTCGAGCAACACGCTCTCGAGCTCGAATGGCGAGATGCGATAGTCCGACGCCTTGAACACGTCGTCGGCGCGACCGACGTACGTGATGTAGCCGTCGGCGTCACGAGAGGCCACGTCGCCGGTGTGGTAGTAGCCGTCACGCATCGCCTCGGCATTGAGCTCGTCCGCGTCCTTGTAGCCGGTCATGAGCCCGAGCGGTCGTTGCGCGAGCGGCAGTGCGATCTCGCCCTCTTCGCCTTCGGCCCCGGAGATGGGATCGACGAGCGCGACGACGTAGCCTGGAAGCGGCCGTCCCATCGAGCCTTCCTTGAGGCGCGCGCCCGGCGGGTTGCCGATCTGCGCGGTCGTCTCGGTCTGTCCATAGCCGTCGCGAATGGTGATCCCCCAAGCGCGCCGAACTTGCTCGATCACCTCGGGATTCAACGGCTCACCAGCCGCAACGGCTTCGCGCAGTGGAACGTCCCACGCTTTCAAGTCCTCCTGAATCAGCATTCGCCAGACCGTCGGCGGTGCGCAGAACGTCGTCACCTCGCAACGCACGAGCTCGTCGAGGAGCGCCTTCGCGTCGAAGCGCGCCTGCTCGACGACGAGCGCCGTCGCTTCTGCGTTCCAGGGCGCGAAGACGTTGCTCCATGCGTGTTTCGCCCAACCCGGCGACGAGACGTTCAAGTGCACGTCGCCCGGACGCAAGCCGAGCCAGTACATCGTCGACAGGTGGCCGACCGGATAGGACGCGTGCGTGTGCTCGACGAGCTTCGGCTTCGCGGTCGTGCCTGACGTGAAGTACAGGAGCAGCGAGTCGCTCGCTCGAGTCGCACCGTCGGGCTCGAACGACGACGCCGCGTCGTAGGCGTCCTCGTATGCATTCCAACCGTCGGTGCGGGCGCCGACTGCGATGCGGGTGTAGTCGCCCGCGACGTCGTCGAACTTCCCCGCGTCGTCACTCCGCGCGATCACGTGTCGCGCGTTGCCGCGGTCGACGCGATCCGCGAGATCGACCGGACCGAGGAGCGTCGTCGCCGGGATGATCACCGCGCCGAGCTTCATCGCCGCGAGGATGGACTCCCACAGCTCGACCTGGTTGCCGAGCATGAGGATGGCGCGATCGCCACGAGCGACACCGCGATCGCGGAGCCAGTTCGCCACCTGGTTCGACCGCGCCGAGAGCTCCGCGAACGACAGCGTCGTATCACCGGCGCCGACGAGGTCGACGACGCGAAGCGCCGGACGATCTCCTTTCGTCGCGGCAACGGCGTCGAACCAGTCGAGCGCCCAGTTGAAGGACCCGCTGAAGGAGCCGCTGAAGGAGCCGCTGGCCTCGTCGAGGTCAGGCCAGCGAAAGCCGGCGTACGCGCGCTCGTAGTCCTCGCGTTGCTCCAGAAGGAAGTCGCGCGCGGCGCGGAACGGTTCCACGCAGGCAGCTTATGCGCCTAGCGCGCGCCAGCGGCGACGCCGAGGCTCCGCCGGCTCGTCGCCGAGCAATGCGGCGGCGGTTCGCACGTCATCGGCCGTCAGCGTCGAGACCTCGGCGACCGGCAGCTCGGCAACCGGACGGCCTTCGACCCGCGCGAGCCGGAGCGCCTGGCGGTTCAGCGACTGTTCGAAGATCGTGCGCGCGAAGCGCGCGTTACCGAACCCTTCGCCGCGCTCGGCTGCAGCGAAAATCCGCTCGAGCTCGTCGACGACTCCGGGCCCAAGCCGGTACTCGGCATCGGCGGCAAGGCGTTGCGTGATCTCGAGCAGCTCCGCGTTCGAGTAGTCGGGGAACGAGATCTCGCGCGCGAACCGCGACCGCAGCCCGGGATTCGAGTCGAGGAAGCGGCGCATCAGCCGCGGATAGCCGGCGACGATCACGACGAGGCGGTGCCGGAAATCCTCCATGCGCTTGAGGAGCGTTTCGATCGCCTCCGCGCCGAAGTCGATGCGGCCCTGCAGCTCACCCGGCGCGAGCGCGTATGCCTCGTCGATGAAGAGCACGCCGTCGAGTGCGCGGCGAACTGCGCGGTCCGTCTTGATCGCGGTCTGTCCGACGTACTGGCCGACGAGCGACGCGCGATCGACCTCGACGAGGTGACCCTTCTGCAACAAGCCCATCGAGCGGTACATCTGCGCGAGCAAGCGCGCGACGGTCGTCTTGCCGGTGCCGGGATTGCCGAGGAAGACGAGGTGCTGGCTCGTCGCGACCTCGACGAGCCCGTGCTCCTGCCGCCGCGATTGCACCTGGAGGAAGGCAACGAGCGCGTGCACCTGCTCCTTGACCGTCTCGAGGCCGACGAGGGAGTCGAGCTCCGCCTGCAACTCGTCGAGTGGACGTGCGGGTGCAAGCCGCGGCGCCGGGTCGAGCAGGTCGCCGAGCTCGTTCCCGGCGGTCCGGCGAATCTGGTCGCCGAGGTTGCGGACGACGTCGAAGAGCTCGTCGAACGGTCGTGGAGGCATCTACGGACGCGGTTCCCTCAGAGCCATGTCGTCACGCCTCCCACGAGAGCTCGACGACGTAGCCGTCTGGATCGCGGCACTTGACGCTCACGTAGTCCGGCTCGTCCCACTCCTCCACGATCTCGACGCCGTCTGCGCGTAAGCGTGTTGCGAGCTCCTTCACGGCCTTTGGCGAGTCGAGCCTTTTGCCGAAATGGAGGAACGGCGGCAGATCGTCCGGCTTTCCGAACGGCCCGAGCGCGAGCGCGAAGCCTTCGTCGTCGTAGAGCATCAAGACGTTGTCGTCGTAGCGGCGCGCGGGCTTCGTGCCGAAGCCGAGGTACGTCTCGTAGAAGAGCCGTGAGCGCTCCTGGTCGGCGACGCTCAGCGCAAGGTGCTTCACCCCTGCTTCGCCTCGAGGTAGTCGAGGTACGGGACCGGGTCGATGGTGGAGCCCGTGGCGCGGCGCAGCGTCTCCTGCGGCAGGAACTTGCGGCCGTGCGCGTGGACGTTGTCTCGAAGCCACTCCCGAAGCGGCGTGAACTCGCCGCGACCAACGAGCTCACCGAGATCGCCGAACTCGCGTTCCGCGGCCGCCCAGATCTGCACCGACATCACGGACCCGAGCAGATACGTCGGGAAGTAACCGACGAGGCCGGAGCCCCAATGCGTGTCCTGCAGGACTCCTTGCGCGTCATTTTCGATCTCGATGCCGAGGTAGTCGTGCATCCGCTCGTTCCACACGCTCGGCAGCTCGCGCGGATCGACCGAGCCGGCGAGGAGCTCCTGCTCGAGCTCGAAGCGCAGGATGATGTGCAGCGGATACGTCGCCTCGTCCGCATGGATGCGAATCGGCGACGCCTGCACGCGATTGGCCGCGCGGTTGAAACGCTCCGCGTCGACGTCGCGAAGCTGCTCCGGGAACAGCTCCTGCAGGCGCGGGAAGAAAAACCGCCAGAACGGAAGACTGCGCGCGACGAGGTTCTCCCACAGCCGGCTCTGCGACTCGTGGATCCCGAGCGAGCAAGCCCTACCGGTCGGCAACCGCACGAGATGTTGGGGCAACTGGTGCTCGTAGAGCGCGTGGCCGTACTCGTGGGCGACGGCGAAGAACGACGTGAGGTCGCCCGCGTGGTAGTTCGTCGTGATCCGCACGTCGTCGAAGCCCATGCTCGAGGCGAACGGATGCTCCGTCGGATCGAGTCGCCAAGACCCGTCGCGCAACCCGAACAGCTCGATCACGGACCGCGCGAGCGCATCCTGCTTGTCGGCCGGAAAATCTCCCTGCAGGAAGTCGTCGTCGGCATCTCGGTCGCGCACGCGCTCGACGAGCGGAACAACGCGTTCCTTCACCGCAGCGAAAGTCGCGCGAACCTCCGCCGTGCTCGTTCCGCGTTCGAAGTCGTCGAGGAGCACGTCGTACGGCTCCGATACGTCGTCGAAGCACTCGACGTAACGCCGCCGAAGCTCGAACGTCCGCTCGAGCGCCGGACGGAAGAGCTCGAAATTCGACGCCGTCCGCGCCTCCACCCACACCTCGCGCGCCTCGGCCGAAGCGCGCGCCATCTCCATGCGCAGCTCCGCCGGCACACGCGTTTCCTTCTCGAAGTCGGCGCGGACGAGCCGAAGCAAACACGCATCGTCTGAATCCGGGTCGAGCGTTTCCTCGAGCGGCCGCGCCTCTTCCAGCAGACGCTCGGTCTCGCCCGAGACGAGGAGCTCGTGCATGAGTCCGACGAGCGACGCGCGCTGCTCGGCGCGATGCTGCGCGCCGGCTCGCGGCATCGTGACCTGCTGATCCCAATCGAGCAAACGCGCCGCCGCGACCAGATCCTGGATCTGGCCGAGCCGCTCCTTCAGCCGTGCGAGTGCGTCGCTCATGCTCGCGTGAGCGGCTTGTACTTGATCCGATGCGGCTCGAGCGCCTCCGGTCCGCGCGTCTCGCGCACCCAGTCCGCGTATTCGCCCCAGGTGCCTTCGAACCAGGTCGTCTGCGAATCGCCCTCGAAGGCGAGGATGTGCGTCGCGACGCGGTCGAGGAACCAACGGTCGTGCGTGATCACGACAGCGCAGCCGGCGAAGTCGAGGAGCGCCTCCTCGAGCGCGCGCAGCGTGTCGACGTCGAGGTCGTTCGTCGGTTCGTCCAGCAACAGCACGTTGCCGCCGCTTCGCAGGAGCTTTGCGAGATGCACGCGGTTGCGTTCACCGCCGGAGAGGTCGCCGACACGCTTCTGCTGGTCCGGCCCCTTGAAGTTGAACCACGAGACGTACTGGCGCGAGTTCACCTCGCGCTTGCCGAGCTCGATCGTGTCGTGGCCGCCGCTGATCTCCTTCCACACGTTGTTCGCAGGCGCGAGGTCCGCGCGCGCCTGGTCGACGTACGCAAGCTGCACGGTGTCGCCCACGCGTAGCTCGCCACCGTCGGGTTGCTCCTCGCCCGCAATCATTCGGAAGAGCGTCGTCTTGCCCGCGCCGTTCGGACCGACCACGCCGACGATTCCGGCCGGCGGCAGCGTGAACGTCAGATCCTCCACGAGCAGCGTGTCGCCGTAGCCCTTCTGGACGCCGCGCGCCTCGATCACGACGTCGCCGAGCCGCGGCCCCGGCGGAATGTGGATCTCGACGCGGTCGAGCTTCACGTTCTGCTCCTCGGCGAGGAGCTGCTCGTACGCACCGAGCCGCGCCTTCGACTTCGCGTGCCGCGCGCGCGGGCTCATGCGCACCCACTCGAGCTCGCGCGCGAGCGTCCGCCGCCGCGCCGACTCCTGCTTTTCCTCGTGCGCGAGCCGCTCTTGCTTCTGCTCGAGCCACGACGAGTAGTTGCCTTGGAACGGAATGCCGCGACCGCGATCGAGCTCGAGGATCCAACCGGCAACGTTGTCGAGGAAATAGCGGTCGTGTGTGACCGCGACGACCGTGCCCTTGTAGTCGGCGAGAAACCGCTCGAGCCACAGCACCGACTCCGCGTCGAGGTGGTTCGTCGGCTCGTCGAGGAGCAGGAGCTGCGGCGCCTGCAGGAGCAGCCGGCACAGTGCGACGCGACGGCGTTCGCCTCCCGAGAGCGTCGTCACGTCGCGATCGCCGTCCGGCAGCCGGAGCGCGTCCATCGCGTGGTCGAGCTGCGCTTCGAGCTGCCAAAGATCGCGGCGGTCGATCTCGTCCTGCACCTGCGCCTGCTCGGCGATCAGCGCGTCGAAGTCCGCGTCCGGCTCGGCAAAGCGCGCCGAGATGTCGTTGAAGCGGTCGAGCAAGTCGCGCGCCGCGCGCACGCCGTCCTCGACGTTCTCGCGCACGGTCTTCCCGGCGTCGAGCTCCGGTTCTTGCTCGAGCAGGCCGACGGTCGCACCCGGAGCGAGCTCTGCGACGCCCGAGGACGGCTCCTCCTTGCCGGCCATGATCCGAAGCAGCGTCGACTTGCCGGCGCCGTTCGGGCCGAGCACGCCGATCTTCGCTCCGGGCAGAAACGAGAGCGAGATGTTGGCCAGCACCTGGCGTTCCGGGCCGTAGAACTTGTCGGCCCGAAACATCGTGAAGACGTAGTCGGCCACAGTTGCGGCCCGCACGTTACCCGTGCAAAGCCTGAAGAGCCGCCTCACGAGCCGGCGCGCCGCCGAATCGCGCCGAGCGATCCGCTCGTGCTCGGCCGGCTAGACGGGCGGCTGCGGGTCGTACTGGATCACGCGGCGAACCTGCTTTGCGCGCTCCACCGACTGCAGGCGCGCGACAAGATGTAGAGACATGTCGATCCCGGCGGAAACGCCCGCGGCAGTGACGACCGCGCCGCGATCGACGAAGCGATCGTCGGGTCGTAACTCGATCTCCGTGCCGAGGCTCTCGAGGAGGTCGAGGGCGCCCCACCAAGTCGTCGCGGGCCCGTGGTCGAGGAGACCGGCGTCCGCAAGCACGAGAGCGCCCGTGCAGACGCTCGTCATCAGCGTGCCGTCGCCGGCGAACGATCGCAGTCGCTCGCGAATGCGCTCGTCACCGAGCTGGGGCCGCGTGCCCTGCCCGCCCGGATACACGAGGACGTCGATCTCGCCGAGCTCACCCCACGTCGTGTCCGCGAGGACGCGCAGTCCTTTCGCGCATGTGATCGGCTCACGCGTGTCGGCGACCGTGACGATCTCGACGCCGTCGTCAGGCCAGTGCTTCGCCCACGCGGCGAGCACTTCCCACGGGCCGGCCCAGTCGAGCTCTTCGACGTCCTCGAACAACGCGATCGCAATTCGCATCCCTATGCAGCCTCCTCGCGCCGCCAAACCACACCGCGGCGCTCGTACTCGATCACATTGGCAGCGGCCGCGGAGACTGCGGCACCGAAGTAGCGCTCGGCGAGGTGCAGGCCGAGGTCGAGCGATGAGGTGACCCCGCCCGCGGTGACGATGTCTCCGTCGTCGACGACGCGCGCATCGACTACGTCGACGCCCGCGGCGCGCAGCTTGTCGAGCGAGCCGCGGTTCGCGGTCGCCGGGCGGCCT
>JBKPRX010000169.1:0-5361 GCA_046734795.1 Actinomycetota bacterium | reverse complement strand
CGTGAAGGACGTTCACGTCTACACCGCAGTCGCCTGGCTCGCCGCGATCGTGTTCGTCGTCGTCGTCGGCGACCGCCGCGGGCTCCGGCGAACGCTCCGCGACCTCGACCTCTTCGACGAGGACGACCGGCTCTGGCTGCGACGCGTGCGCGTTCGCCAAGGCCGCTTCAACGCAGGTCAGAAGCTGAACGCGGCACTGACTGCTTCGTTCGCGGTGCTTTTCGCAGTGTCGGGCGCGCTGCTCTGGCTCGGCGAGCGCGACACGCGCTTCCGCTTCGCGAGCACTGTCGTTCTGCACGACGCGCTCATGTACGTGTCGCTCGTCCTGCTCGTCGGCCACCTGTATCTCGCGCTGATCTATCCGTCGACACGGCACGCGCTCCGCGGCATCACGCGCGGCACCGTGCGGCGCGACTGGGCGCAGGAGCACCATGCGAAGTGGCCGGAGCTGCATGAAGAGCCAAAATGACCGAGATGGCGACCGTGTTGATCGTCGACGACGAGCCGATCGTCCGTGACGTCGTCTCGCGGTATCTGAACCACGCGGGTTTCGACACGCTCGAGGCAGCGGACGGGACGGCCGCGCGAACCGCGATCGTGCAGTCGCCGCCCGACCTCGTGCTCCTCGACGTGATGCTTCCGGGCGTCGACGGACTCGAGCTCTGCCGCTGGATCCGCGAGCGCGGCGACCTGCCGGTGATCATGCTCACGGCCCGCGGCGAGGAAGCTGACCGCGTCGTCGGGCTCGAGCTCGGCGCGGACGACTACGTGACGAAGCCGTTCTCGCCGCGCGAGCTCGCGGCACGCGTGCGAAGCGTCCTGCGCAGGACGGGCCCGACGGAGAACGCGCTGACGCAGCTCTCCTTCGACGGGCTCGAGCTCGACGGGACGACACGCGAGGTGCGTCGTGAGGGCGAGCTGCTGCGCCTGACGGCCAAGGAGTTCGACCTGCTCTTCTTCCTCGCCTCGCATCCGCGCGAAGTGTTCGGGCGCGATCAGCTGATGCGGAGCATCTGGGGCTACGAAGCTGCGCTCGACACCGGCACCGTCACCGTCCACGTGCGCCGCCTGCGCGCCAAGGTCGAGCGCGACCCTGCGCAGCCGCGGCATCTCGAGACGGTCTGGGGCGTCGGCTACCGGTTCGTGCCGTGATCGCGCTCGCGGTCATCGTCGCCGCGGCGAGTCTCGCAGCCGGAATCGCGGCAACCTTCGCGCTGCGGCTGCTGCCGACGGTCCGGTTGCAGCTCGCAGGGCTCGCGCTCTGTGCTGCCGTCGTGCCGCTCGTCGCCGTGCTGCTCTCCGGCTGGGTGATGTTCCACATGGGCGACGACGTGAAGATCCTCGCCGTCGCGGCTGCGTCGGCACTCGCGGCCGTCAGCGCCGCGCTCGTGCTCGGCACGTCGATCGCGCGGAGAATCGATCGACTGCGTGAGTCGTCGACGGAGCTCGCAGGCGGCGATCTCGCCGCGCGCGCGCCCGAGTCGGGTCCGCGCGAGCTCGCAGACCTCGGCCGGTCGTTCAACGAGATGGCTGCCGAGCTCGAGCGACTCTTCGACGCGCGGCGCGAGCTCGTCGCGGCTGCGTCCCATGACCTGCGCACTCCGATCGCGTCGATCTCGGCGATGCTCGAAGCGCTCGAGGACGGGCTCGCCTCGCTCGACGAGTACCTGCCCTCGCTGCGCGAGCAGGCGCGCCGGCTCGGCACGCTCGTCGAGGATCTCTTCGAGCTCGCGCGGATCGATGCCGGAGCACTTGCGTATGAGCTGCACGAGACGCCGCTTGCTCCGCTCGTGGACTCCTGCGTTCGTGGCTTCGCGGCGGAGGCACGTGCACGGAACGTGCGCCTCGAGCAGCGAATCGAGACGCCGATCGAAGCGCGCTGCGCCCCGGAGCACGTGGAACGCGTCCTGCTCAATCTCCTCCGGAACGCGCTGCGCCACACACCGTCCGACGGAACGGTCGCCGTCGTACTCGCCGCCGGCAACGGGCAGGCGCGCGTAAGCGTCGAAGACACAGGCGAAGGGCTGACCGCGGAGACGGCCCGGCGGATGTTCGACCGCTTCTGGCGCGGCGACTCTGCGCGAACCGCCTCCGACAGCGGCGCGGGTCTCGGACTCGCGATCGCCCGCGGACTCGTCGAGGCGCAAGGCGGCCGCATCTGGGCCGAGCCGCGCGAGAGCGGCGGCGCCCGCGTGAGCTTCACGCTTCCCGCGGTGAGCTAGCTCTCGGTGATGTCGTCGGCGTCGCCGCTCGACGTCTTCGCCCACGGGTTGCCGGCTTCGTTCTCCGGCTCCTCGTCGTCGCCCTTGTCGCGGTCCCGCTCGTCGTCTTCGTAGTCACGCTCTGACATACGGCGCTCTTGCTCGCTCGCGCGCCGGAGGAAACGGACGCCATCGCTAGGTTTCTGATCGTGGCCGCCACGCAGGAGCTCGTTCACGCGCGCGCGCTGGAGAAGCGATTCGAAGCGCTCGTCGCAGTCGACGGGATCGACTTCGACGTCCGTCGCGGCGAGGCGTTCGGCTTCCTCGGCCCGAACGGCGCAGGCAAGACGTCGACGATGCGGATGATCGCGTGCGTGTCGCCGCCAACGGGCGGAACGCTGCGGGTGCTTGGGCGCGACCCGGTCAAAGAGGGCGAGCGAATCCGCGCAGACCTCGGTGTCGTCCCGCAACAGGACACGCTCGACATGGAGCTCACCGTGCGCGAGAACCTCGTCATCTACGGACGCTACTTCGGGCTGACGCGGCGTGAGCTCGCGCCGCGCGCCGAAGAGCTCCTCGACTTCGTGCAGCTCGCCGAGCGTGCGAACGATCAGGTCGAGCCGCTCTCCGGCGGGATGAAGCGCCGCCTGTTGATCGCGCGCTCGCTGATCAACGAGCCGCAGCTCTTGCTCCTCGACGAGCCGACGACGGGTCTCGATCCGCAGGCGCGGCACGTCGTCTGGGATCGCCTGTTTCGCTTGAAGCAGCGCGGCGTGACGCTCATCCTCACGACGCACTACATGGACGAGGCCGAGCAGCTTTGCGATCGGCTCGTCGTCATGGATCGCGGGAAGATCGTCGCCGAAGGGTCGCCTCGTGACCTGATCGGCCGGTACTCGACGCGCGAAGTGGTCGAGGTTCGATTCCCGGGCTGGGAGCAGCCGCACGATGCCGCGCTGCGCATCGACGGGCTCGCCGCGCGCATCGAGGAGCTGCCAGACCGCATGCTGCTCTACACCGACGACGGCGATGCGACGGCGGCCGGCGTGCACGAGCGCGGAATCGAGACGACGTCGCTCCTCGTTCGCCGCAGCACGCTGGAGGACGTCTTCCTTCGCCTCACCGGCCGGACGCTCGTCGACTGATGCTCACGCTCCGTGTGCTCGAGGCGTCGCTCGCGCGCTACCGGCGGTCGTGGCGCGGCTCGATCGCGACGAGCGCGATCAGCCCGATCCTCTACCTCGCCGCGATGGGCGTCGGCCTCGGCACGTACTTCAACGGCACTAGCAAGCTGCCAGGCGGCGTCGAGTATCTCGACTTCGTCGCGCCTGGCTTGCTTGCGGCGACCGCGATGCAGATCGCGTCGATCGAGTCGAGCTATCCAATCTGGGCCGGCATCAAGTGGTGGGGCACGTATCCGTCGATGCTCCAGACACCGCTCCGGATTCGCGACATCGTCTTCGGTCACCAGCTCTTCGTCGCGCTGCGCCTGCTTTTGAGCGGCACCGTGTACCTGATCGTAATCGCGGCTTTCGGCGCGATTCACTCGCCGTACGCGGTGCTCGCGCTTCCGTCCGCGATCCTCGTCGGCCTTGCGTTCTCCGCGCCGATCGCTGCCTTCGCGGCGCGAGTGGAACGCGACAACGCGTTCGCAGCGCTGTTCCGCTTCGTGATCGTCCCGATGTTCCTCTTCTCGGCGACCTTCTATCCCCTGTCGCGGTTACCCGAGCCGCTCGTGTGGGTCGGACGCGTGCTGCCGTTGTGGCACGGGATCGAGCTCTGCCGCGATCTCACGCTCGGGAACGTCAACCCGGACGACCTCGTGCACGTGCTCTACCTGTCGACGCTCCTTGTCGTCGGCGTCGTCGCGGCGCTGTACACGCATCGCAGGAGGCTCTTGCGATGACTGCGGCTGCCGTCGGCGCGCGTTTTCTCTTCGAGCGGAACCTGATGGTCTACCGCCGCGCGTGGATGATCATCTTCTCCGGCTTCTTCGAGCCGCTGCTCTATCTGTTCTCGCTCGGCTTCGGCCTGAAGGTGTT
The DNA here is from genome assembly GCA_046734795.1 of Actinomycetota bacterium. Classification (GTDB taxonomy): domain Bacteria; phylum Actinomycetota; class Thermoleophilia; order Gaiellales; family Gaiellaceae; genus JBKPRX01. Next base: position 1,118 of record JBKPRX010000169.1, on the reverse strand, counting down.
CGTCGGTTCCGTGCCGAGTCCGGCCGGGGGCACGATCGACTACGCGAGCTTCATCGCACCCGCGCTGCTTGCCGCGTCCGCGATGAACGGCGCCGTGTACGACGCAGGGAACGTGTTCTGGAAGCTGCGCTACAACCGCGTCTACGACGCCATCGTGTCGACGCCGGTCACTGCGCCCGGCGTCGCGATCGGCGAGACGGCGTGGGGTCTCTTCCGCGGGCTTCTCTACTGCATCGCGTTTCTCATCGTGATGACGGCCCTCGGGCTCGTGCATTCGTGGTGGGGCGTGCTCGCGTTGCCGGCGGCGTTTCTCACCGGGTTCGCGTTCGCGGGGATTGGCGTGGCGGCCTCGACGTGGATGCGCACGTGGCAGGACTTCGAGTTCATCCAGCTTGCGACACTCCCGATGTTCCTCTTCTCGGCCACGTTCTTTCCGTTGTCGACCTATCCGACGGCGATCGAGTGGTTCATTCGGCTCACGCCGCTCTACCGGGCGATCACGCTCCTCCGCGGGCTGACGCTCGGCGCGATCAGTTGGATCCTGCTCGTGGACGTCGTCTATCTCGCGGCGCTCGGTTTGCTCGGCATCTGGTTGAGCTCGCGCCGGATCCACAAGCTGCTGCTGTCGTAGCTACGCCGCGGGGTGACCGTCGACCGTCGCGAGCCACCGGTCGCGGACGCGATCGACGTGCACGGGAACGCCGAAGCACGCGCTGAGGTTCGCGTCGGTGAGCGTCGCAGGTGCAGGACCGGCTGACACTGCCTCGCCGTCGCGCAAGAGGAGCGCGTGCGTCGTCGACGGCGGCACGTCCTCGACGTGGTGAACGACGACGACCGACGTCAGCTTGGGCCGCTCGCGCGCAAGTCGCGTGAGTGCGCCGAGGAGGAACTCGCGGCCGGCGAGATCGAGACCCGCCGTCGGCTCGTCGAGCAGGAGCAGCGACGGCTCGGCGAAGAGCGCGCGTGCAAGCAGCAGCCGCATACGCTCGCCGTCGGAGCAATCCGCGAACGCCCGCTCCGCGACGTGCGCGACCGCGAGCAGCTCGAGCAGCTCGTCCGCACGCTTTACCTGCGATGCGTCAATTCGCTCCGGTAGCAACATCAACGTGCCGGTTGCA